>JBAVMD010000924.1:0-4287 GCA_049689695.1 Chitinophagaceae bacterium
CTGCCTCGTTACCTGAAAGAATCGTCCGCACAAAATACATCATCACGGTTTTATTATTATTTGCTTCCGTGTTTTGTTATGCGCAGGATTCGGTAACCCAGGCGGATATTGATACGCTGAGTGCAAAAATTGATACTGTAGTCAGCAGGCAGGATAGCCTTGCCAGCAATGTAGATGACCTGAAAGATTCCGTGCTTGCGCAAGCCATCACCAGTTCTTTTTCTAAGAGCCTGGAGGAAGCTATGGCGCATCCTGATAAATTATATGAACATTCATTCAAACAACATATAGTTCTATCCATTATCACTTTTATTTTTCTTGTGTTGTTCCTGTATTTCTCTTTTTACTACTTAAGAAATTCTCCTTTGTGCCGGGATGAAGCCTACAACGCTGATTATAGTTTAAAAGAAGTAGAGCGAAGGCCTTACAGCTATGGAAGAGTGCAATTGTTCTGGTGGACCATTATCATCCTAAGTTGTTATATACTTTTCTTTGCTTTGTATGGGGTATTGCTGCCTTTGAATTCTACAATTATCCTGTTAATGGGTAGCGGTCTGGCAGTATTCATTTTCGGAAAGAGCATGGACCATAACCAGATACGAAAGAATGATGACGGGCAGCCTGCACGCCACCAGGACCTGTTTGATTCCGAAGGCTTTCTTACCGATATTCTTTCCGATGAAAGCGGCATCAGCATTCACCGCCTGCAGGCTGTTGCATTCAATATTATTTTCGGTATCGGGTTTATAGGAGCATTCTTTTCTGCAATCAGTGATCATAAAATACATCCCGTATATCCTTTCCTGGAATTTGAACCATGGCAGCTTTCACTTTTAGGCATCAGCTCACTTGGTTACCTGGGATTGAAGAGCAGTGAGAACAGCACGGCCACTAAAATGGAAAGAATGACTACGGCCAGGAAAGAAGGCCGCATGCGCAGCGCCCTCAACAGAAAGCCGATAACTACCGTTGAAGAACCCACGGAAATGGAAGAACCGGCAGTGAAAAGAACAGACATCACTGATTAAAAAAAGTTTATGCTCAAAGGAATCGATACTTCGCATTTTACCAGTATTAATTTACCACAGCTAACCAATATTGTAAAAAACAAGCAGCTTTATTTCAATTTCATCAAGGCGTCTGAAGGCGTTACTATTAAGGATGCGAAATTTGTTGATCTCTGGAATATGAGCCGTAAAGCAGGGCTTATTTGCGGCGCTTATCACTTCTTCAGGCCTTTGTCTGACGCATCTGCACAAGCGAACAACTTCATCACGCAGTATAAAAAAGTAACCCGTGCAGGTGTTTTACCACCGGTAATAGACATTGAATGGGCAAAGGTGCGGGACGTTGAACAATGGACCCAATTGCCTGCTGCGCAACGCATCCCTAAAATAAAAATATATCTCGCTGCCATTGAAGCTGAATTTAATACCAGGCCTATCATTTATACTGCTCCCAGCTTTTGGCGAGAGTTTATTCAACCTCAGTCAACACCTGCGGATGATCAGTTCTTTGCTACTTTTCCGTTGTGGGTGGTAGACCTGAGAGCAACCGGTAAAGTTCCGGGGCCATGGACCGGAAGCAAACCTCCTTTTATTCAGAACCATTTTGGAGAACTGGCTACAACCAATGATCCGTTCGATAAGATGGACCAGAATGATTTCACCGGGGAAGTGAAAGATTTTTTAAATGCCATGGTGCCGGGATTTTCGATTGCAAGAGGCTTTCCTTTTTCAAATGTGGTCATTGCCCTGCAAAAGAAATTGGTGCAGCTGAATTTTCTCACAGATGCGGCTGACGGACTTTTCGGCAGCAACACAGAAAAAGCAGTGAAAGATTTCCAGTCGGCAAACGGTTTATTTGCCAATGGGTTTGTTGATGCGCAAACGTGGAATAAGTTGCTGTAGTAAAAAGTCAGTATGTATTTAGTTTAATGAAAACGCGGATTGTTATATATGGTGGAACTGACTTACCTCCCGAACTGGTCGTCTTTTTAAAGAGCCTCGTAAAGAATCTCTTGAAATATCCTGAGGTTGTACTTCTGAGTGGCGGTTATGATCATTCAACAGAGAGCCCTACGCTAATTTCTGTTGACAAAACAGTCCTCGAAACGGCAAAAGGGTGCTTGACGCCTGACAGTTTTTTGCAGCGGTTTGAAACATGGTTACCCAAGGAATCCGATAGAAAAAAAGTTGTTCGTTTCAGGGAAGGCAATGTAGTTGAAATCAGTGGGTCTGCACAAGCAAGAAGATTTAAGCTCGTTCAATCTGCGGATGCAATTATTACGATTAGCGGTCACAAATATACGCGGAGCATTATTGAGCTTGCACTCGCGATAGACAAGCCTGTGATGCCTGTGCGTTTTACCGGCGGTGATTCCAAGAATATTTGGAAGATGTATGAAGATGACATTATCAACCGTCTTGCAATTCCAGATGAATTAATGGGTCAGTTAAAGAGATTACCACCCCCTTCGCTAATTGAAAAGACTGTCGAAAACTTAGCCAGTTTTATTAAAAAGGTAGCACAGAAAAAATGCCTTATACTTATGCCCTTTCATGAATCACATGATAATTTCTATGAGTTTTTGGAAACCACTATAAAAGAAGCAGGACACATAGCTCACCGGATAGACAAGAATGACATGGCAGGAAATATTCGTGATTTGTTCAAATCTAATCTGGAAACTTCACGTAATATTATTGTAGATATAACCGGTTTGGCGCCGAATGTTTTATATGAATTAGGTTATGTACATGCGAAAGACGTAAAGCCGTTGATTGTACTTCGACACAGCATAGACGAACCATTAGCTGACCACGATCTGCCTTTTTATCTTCAACAGGAAATGAGAATAATAGCAACAGATGACAAATCCGGTTATCAGCAGATAGCTGAACGTGTAAATGATTTTTTGAACCGGAATGCGTGAGTAAAGAATACCCTACACACATTCCATAAGCCTTCATTCAAATATTTATTCTACTTTCTCTTCTGCTTTTTCGCCATTTTCAACAATATCGCCTGTTTTGAAAAGAACATTCTTCATGATCTTTCTCCAGGTCTCTTTCCTGCGCAGCAGGAATTCCAGGTCCATGGCAAAATGAATGAATTCTTCTTTTTGCGTATTCTGCATGATCTTCTTAGCTTCTTCATTCTGCTCAACGGAAATACGTTGTTCGTACCAGTCGATGGCTTCGGCTTCCTCAATTAATGATTATATCATCCGGGCAAAAGTTCTTACTTCCTGTGATAGCTCTTCCGGCGGCTCGTGATATTGATCGAATCCCATGCGTAATATTTTCTGTAATTTAATACATCAAATCTAAAAGTTATGATCATCGTTCACGACACCTTTATCTGCAAACCAGGCAATGCCTCCAAAATGGCGAAAATGTTTAAGGCAGCCATGGAAGGAAACAAAGAGCTGGTCAATATCATGACCGATATGACCGGGCAGTTCAATAAAGTGGTTATGGTAAGCAAGTATGACGACCTTACGGCATACCAGAAAAGCTGGGATGAATACCAGAAGGATACTGAGAAAATGAAAAAAATGGAAGAAATTATGAAGGGTTACCAGGATATGTATCAGACGGGGTCGAGGGAGATATACCAGGTTTGGTGAGTGATATGGAACATGTCAGGCATAAAAAGTTACTTGATGCCAGGCTAACACCAACATTGTATTGTTATTTACTTTTCTTATCGAAACCCTCGGGCAATCCATATTTTTCGATAAACTTACGGGCATTCTGGGCCTTTTTTACAAAAACAGGGTCCTTACTATAGTCTCTCATATTATCTACTATAGTAATATTTTCAGTAGCCTTATTCACAAGCTTAGCCCATTCAGAAGCTATATTTTTTTTAGAAGGTGTGCGCCGCATAAGTATCGATTGAGATTATTGACAGGCAAAATTAATAATTTAACCTTGACCTAATAAAAAATGCCATGCCTGGGACAATTTCATGATAGGATATTACCTTTCTAATTATGCCATTAGGCCCTTTACTTAAAAATTCATATTTATTATGACTTCTATCAGCCTTAATAGGATATACGGTCAAATTCATTTCGCCAAACCTTAATTACAATAAACGGAGACTGTACTAAAAGAATGAAGGTATATGAGCAAGAAGAGATAGCAAGGTGAAAAACACCAATGCAAAATGTTTTTTTCACTTTTAAAATGATGATTTACTCAAATTTCCAATTTCAAAAATTCCTTTCTTTACAAAACAAAAACCCCCAAATCCCGTTTTAAGACACGGTAATCCATT
>JBAVMD010000925.1:0-11458 GCA_049689695.1 Chitinophagaceae bacterium
TCTTCCTTTGCGTCTTTGCGTGAAATTTTATGCTGCAATCAATAAAATAAAAAAACACCTCACACCGCCTTTAAACTCAGATCCAAACTCCTCGCCTGGTGTATCAACCCACCCACACTCACATAATCAACACCCGTCTTTGCATAATCAATAATATTATCGAGATTAATTCCTCCACTAGCCTCGGTCTCAAATTGCCCTTCTATCAACTGCACGGCTTCGCCTACCAGTTGTGGTGTAAAATTATCCAGCATAATGCGGAACACTTTTCCCTTCGCCATGCCGATCACTTTCTTTACATCGTCAAGGCTTCGTGTTTCCACTTCTATTTTTAACCCCGGTTTGATTCGCTGCACATAATCGTGTGCCCGGTCGATCGCTTTTTCAATTCCACCTGCGTAATCGATGTGATTATCCTTCAGCATGATCATATCATACAATCCAAACCGGTGATTTACCCCTCCGCCAATTTCTACTGCATCTTTCTCCAGCAGGCGAAAATTAGGCGTTGTTTTCCTGGTGTCGAGCAGGCGCGTTTTATATCCTTTCAATTTATCTGTGTATTGCCGCGTGAGTGTGGCAATGCCGCTCATGCGCTGCATACAGTTCAGCACCAGTCTTTCACATTGAAGTATGGTATGCACATGCGCTGTTACTTCAAATGCCTTTTCGCCATACTTCATTTCATCTCCATCTTTTTTAAAAGAGACGAATTGAATTCCCGGCTCCTTGTACCTGAAAATGTTTTCGGCTGCCAGCATGCCTGCCAGTATTCCATCCTGTTTGATCTTTAATACAGCCTTTCCCTGCGCATCCGCAGGTATGCACGAAAGCGTGGAGTGATCGCCTTCGCCCACATCTTCGCGCAACGCGGAACTGATGAGTTCATCTAACTGTTGTGTGTACATAGGGCAAAGCTAAAAGTTTATTGGTTTACTGGTTTATTGGTTTATTGGTAGTAGTCATTGAGTCATTTGGTCATTAAGTCATTAGTCACTTTTTTAGGTATTACTTTCGAATGACGCAATAACCAATGACTTAATGACCAAATGACTACTACCAGTAAACCAAAACGAAAAAGCCCCGCTCTCGCGGGGCTCGTCAGTTTTCCAGGATTTAATTTATTGTGCCGGCAGGAATCTGATCTCCTGCAACAATTGCCTGTCTCCGCGTTGCTTCATAAACAGGTGCGTTCTGTATTCTGCATTACGCGTTTTTAAAACACCCACACAGAATTGAGCGCCGCCATTTTCTCCTTTGTGCTTAACCTCAAATCCTGTAACACCTTTGCTGCTGAAAAAATCGCGAACGATCATCTCAGCCTGTGCCTTGCTATATGTATCACTTTTATCAGGCAGTGCAATATCCACCCGGTTGTCAAAATATTTCGCCAGTTCTGCCGAATTACCGGTACGGATAGCTGAAACCACTTCATCAATGTTATAAAGCGGTTTGTTGAACGAGAACAGGACAAGCGATATCGCTAATACCGCAAATCCCCTTAAGTTTTTCATTTGTAGAGTTTTTAATCGACCCTAAATTTCCCAAAAACATGCCAGAAACCCATCAATAAGTGAAAAAAAGGCCAACATCACAGTTTACATACCTTTACGGCTTTGGCAGGCTTTAAAATATTGTTATCGCATGGTTAATAAGAAAGTTGCCCTCGTAATTATGGATGGCTGGGGCCTTGGAAAGGTACCTTCCAGCGATGCCATCCGGCATGCAAATGCGCCTTTTGTTTCATCACTTTATCAAACTTATCCTAATACTACGCTTGTTACCTGCGGCGGCGCCGTTGGCCTTCCAGATGGGCAAATGGGAAACAGTGAAGTAGGCCACCTTAATCTCGGCGCAGGCCGGATTGTTTACCAGGAACTGGAACGCATTAACGTTGCTGTAAGAGATGGCTCCTTCGCGCAAAATCCTGTTTTGCAGGGCGCTATCCAACTTGCCAAAACAGGCCATAAACCGCTTCATATATTCGGCCTTGTAAGCAATGGCGGCGTGCATTCGCATATCAACCACCTGAAGGCGCTGATAGATATGTGCAAATCAGAAGGCCTGGAAGAAGTATATATTCATGCTTTTACAGACGGCCGCGATACCGATCCCAAAAGCGGAATAGGTTTTATCGGGGAATTGCAACAGCATCTTAACAAAACAACCGGCAAAATTGCCAGCGTAAGCGGACGTTATTACGCCATGGACCGCGATAAACGCTGGGAAAGGGTAAAGTTTGCTTACGATGCTATGGTAAATGGCATTGGCCAATATGCACCCGATGCACTTTCAGCCGTAGAACAATCGTACAACTTAAATACTACGGATGAATTCATAAAGCCTACAATTATCGTAAATGAAGCGCAGCAACCGCTTGCAACCATCAAAGATGGAGATGTTGCTATCTGCTTTAATTTCAGAACAGACCGCTGCCGCGAAATAAGCCAGGTGCTTACACAGGCAGACATGCCGGATAAGGGCATGAAAAAAATCAACGTGGATTATACAACAATGACGGAGTATGATCAGACTTACCACGATGTTCATGTAGCCTTCGATACAGATAATCTTAATAAAACGATCGGTGAAGTGCTGGCAGCAAATGGCCGCAAGCAGATACGCATAGCCGAAACTGAAAAATATCCGCACGTAACGTTCTTTTTTAGCGGAGGAAGAGAAGTACCGTTTGAAGGAGAGAGCAGGATATTGATCCCTTCTCCGAAGGTGGCTACCTACGATCTTCAGCCACGGATGAGCGCCTATGAAGTAACAGATGCCATTGTAAAAGAAATCGAAAATGAAGCGGCAGATTTCATTTGCCTTAATTACGCTAATGCAGATATGGTTGGACATACCGGCATCTGGCAGGCAGCTATTGAAGCGGTTGAAACAGTAGACAAATGCGTTCAGAGGGTGGTAACCGCAGGTCTTGCACATGGATACACCATTTTTTTAACGGCCGATCATGGCAATGCAGATTACATGATCAACGAAGACGGCACGCCCAACACCGCACATACTTTAAATCTTGTACCGCTTTTTGTGATCGATAAAGAATTCAGGGGACCTCTAAAAAGCGGCAAGCTTGGTGATATAGCCCCTACTATCCTCAAATGGATGCAATTGCCCATTCCGGCAGAAATGACGGGAGAATTCCTAATTTAGCGGCGAAGAATGCGCTTACCAAAGACCATAACTGCTGTTTCAATCATTGTATTGGTATTAATGCCCTGCATCTATTGCCTGTACTTCCAGGTAAGGCATCAGATGATCCGCATGGAGATGGAGCAGAAACTGAAGGACGACCAGGTGCAGACCCTTATCATACCCGTAAAGGATTTCAGGTGGTATGAAGAAAACAGGGAAATAGTGATCGATGGAACAATGTTCGATGTAAAGTCCATCCATCGCCAGGATGATAACTATATTGTCACAGGCCTCTACGATACTGAAGAAACTGAGCTTCACATCGCAATGGGCAGGCTTCAGCAGGAGCAAGCCAGCGGGGGACCGGATACAGAGTTCATTTCCTTTATGCTTTCCGAGACATTGGTACCGCCAGTTGCATACGATATGGGGCGGTGCATCGATTTGAATGATTTAAGTTACCGCGCAATTTATCCCGACGAAAAATTATACGATACCATCCTTTCCATTCACACTCCTCCGCCGCGTGCCTGAGCGTTTTAGCTGATCATTTTTTATCTAACTAGAACACCTGCCCGTATCCGGGCCAGGCAATCATTTATTTTAAGATTACTAACAATGAGTAAATATACATTTGCTTTACTTGTTGCTATTTCACTTGCGCTCGCAACAATAGCACAGGAACCCACAACAGATACCAGTTATAAAGAACTTGACCAGGTTACCATTTCAGTTAATAAATGGGAACAGAAACTCAACGAAGTACCCAATAAGATCGTGAAAGTAAATCTGAGAGATGCGCGCCTGCAGAATCCGCAGACTTCCGCTGATCTTTTAGGCATGACCGGTTTTGTATTCATACAAAAAAGCCAGCTGGGTGGCGGAAGCCCGATGATCCGCGGCTTTTCTACCAACCGTGTTTTAATAGTAATAGATGGTGTGCGTATGAACAATGCGATCTACAGAAGCGGCAACCTGCAGAACATCATTTCGCTGGATGCATTGGCTACCGAGAACGCGGAAGTGATCTTTGGACCAGGCAGCATCATCTATGGAAGCGATGCCATAGGCGGCGTTATGGATTTTCATTCGCTTCAGCCCCAATATTCATCAGGCAATAAAGTACGCATCAAAGAAAACGCAGTGTTGCGTTATTCCAGCGCCAACAAAGAAAAAACGGGCCATTTTGATATTTCTGTCGGCGGTAAAAGGTTCGCCTATGTAGGCAGCATCACCAATAGTGATTTTGACGATCTGAAAATGGGTAAGAATGGTGCGGATGACTCTTACCTGCGCCCGGTATACGCCATGCGCGTTAATAACAAAGACACCGTATTCACAAATTCAGATCCGCGCGTGCAGAAATTCACTGGCTATAACCAGTTGAATATTTTGCAGAAGGTGCGTTTTAAAGCCAGCGAAAAACTCGACCTGCAGTACACTTTTCATTATTCAGGTACAGGTGACGTTCCCCGTTATGACAGGCTGATAGAAACCTCTGGCGGTACGCTTTCGTTCTCTGAATGGTATTATGGCCCGCAACTGTGGCGCATGCATGCACTGCAGGCTACGCATACGGGATCAAAAGGTAATTCTGCGAGGATCATTGCCGCTTACCAGACCTATGAAGAAAGCCGGCACGACAGGCGGTTCAACAACGCACGAATCAGGAACCAGGTAGAAGGTGTGCATGCATTTTCGCTGAATGCTGACTTTAATAAAGTGGCAAATGAAACAAGTGAGTTTTTTTACGGACTTGAGTTTGTTAAGAACGACATAAGCTCATTCACCAACAGGATAAATATCAATACCGGCGCTGTTGAATCTGCCCCTACACGTTATCCTGATAATTCAGAATGGAGCTCTTATGGCCTGTACGGAAGCTATAAGAAGAATTTCGGGCAGTTTACTTTCACAACAGGTCTCCGTTACAACCTGGTATCCGTTCATACACCTTTTGATACAGCTACCTTCAGGCTGCCGTTTGCCGAAGCCGATCTGAAAAAAGGCGCGATCACGGGCAACATGGGTCTGGTGTACAGACCAACTCAAAAATCTCAGGTGAATTTCAATTTTGCAACAGGCTTCCGCGTTCCGAACGTAGATGACCTTGCAAAGGTTTTTGAATCCGCACCAGGCCAACTGAATATTCCCAACACAGATCTTAAATCTGAATACGCTTACAATTTCGATCTGGGATACGCAGGCTTCCTGAGCGATGCTGTTAAACTGGACATAACCGCGTTCTATACTATCCTGAATGATGCAATTGTAAGGCGCGCCGATCAATACAATGGACAGGACAGCGTGATCTACTTGGGGGTAAAGAGCAAGGTTTTCTCTTACCAGAACGCAGCCAAAGCAAAAGTATGGGGCGTGCAGGCCGGCATCGATGTGATTTTTGCTAAGCACTTCATGTTCTCAACACAGGCCAACTGGATCGAAGGGAAGGAAACGGATGACGTAGAAAATAAAGACGTGCCGCTTCGCCACGCTCCGCCTTTCTACGGAACCGCTCACCTGAAATACAACAAGAACAAGTTGCGGGTTGACCTGTATTCATTCTGGAACGGTAAGATCTCAGCTCAGGACCTGGCACCTTCTGAACAGGCGAAAGTGTTTATTTACGCAAAGGACGGCAATGGCAAACCATACAGTCCTTCCTGGTATACACTCAATATCAAGGTTGGTTACCAGGTAACAAACCAGATATTGGTTACTGCCGGTTGTGAAAATTTCACTAACCAGCTATACAGGCCTTACTCATCGGGCATTGTAGCTCCGGGCGCCAATATCATAGCCTCTGTCAGGGCTTCGCTTTAATTCATAAACAGAGACCGGGCTAACAGGCCTGGTCTCTGCTTTTTATAATTGCGTCATGACAAATACCAAACAACAGGCACGCTTGGTGCGCATCTTCCGGTGGATTCACAGGAAGATCGCCATCCCACTGCTGATCTTCTTTTTCATAGTATCGCTTACCGGCTTTCTGCTTGGGCTTAAAAAGAACACGGGCCTTCTGGCTCCTACTCAAAAAGGGGCTTCGTCCGATCTTTCAGACTGGCTGTCTATGGACAGTCTTCAGAAAATAGCAATAGCCGTGTATCGCGACTCAGCTCCATCTAAAGAGCCGGCCACGCTCGACAGGATAGATGTAAGGCCTGATAAAGGAATTGCCAAGTTCAGTTTTAAAGGAACCTATTGGGGAGTGCAGCTGGACTGCACCAGTGGAAAGCTGTTGCTGATTGAAAAAAGGCATAGTGATCTTATCGAAGACATTCACGATGGCTCAATCATCGACAACCTTACCGGCACCGATGGTGAACAGATAAAGGTTGTATACACCACCATCCTGGGCATTAGCCTGTTGTTATTAGTGATTTCCGGCTTCTGGTTGTGGTACGGACCTAAGCGGATCAGGTACAACAAACGACAGCACAGCTAAATTTTTACAGTCTTCAGACTAAAAATTACATGTTTCTTGGGGTGTCCAAGCAGCGTTGAATGCATTAAATTGTCTAAATTACAGGCAACCAAACGGTTCTTATGACCGAAGAAGCCATTTTACAAGGCTGTTTACATAATAAGCCTGTCGCACAACGAGAGTTGTACAACAGGTACAGTCCAAAAATGCTGGCTGTGTGTTACCGGTTTGCCCATAACCGTGAAGATGCCGAGGATATGCTGCAGGAAGGCTTTATAAAGGTGTTTTCACAGATACACACATTTCAGAACAAAGGAGCATTTGAGGGATGGATCAGGCGCATTATGGTGCACACCTGTATTAATCACCTCAAAAAGAATAAGCGGTTCAATGAGAGCGTGGATATCATACATGCAACCGGGGTACAGATCAGGGAAGACAGTGTGCCTTCCATTGTTCAGGCCAAGCAGGTAGTGGAATGTATCCGGATGCTGCCAATAGGGTACCGCACAGTGCTCAACCTTTATGCGATTGTAGGTTATTCGCATAAAGAAATTGCAGGGATGCTGGATATTGAAGAAAGCACCAGCCGTTCGCAATACACGCGGGCCAAGCAGATGCTGGAAGACATATTGACGAAGAAGAAAATCATTCAAAAACCGAAAGAAAAGGAGTGGCTGACGGCAACGGGACGATAAACAGAAATAGATCATAGTAATCCTAACCCTTATAAAAACAGGCTTTAACGTACCCAA
Organism: Chitinophagaceae bacterium; assembly: GCA_049689695.1. Lineage (GTDB taxonomy): Bacteria > Bacteroidota > Bacteroidia > Chitinophagales > Chitinophagaceae > DASPKM01. The sequence goes on from JBAVMD010000925.1 coordinate 7,330, forward strand.
AAATGGCCAACTATGGAGCGCAATTTTTACACTGATGATTTTGAACGGTTGATTCGCCAAAAAGCTGACCAATACAAGATGTATCCATCGGACCAGGTGTGGAAAGGTGTTTATAAATCTCTTCACGGACGGAAAAGATGGCGTTGGGCAGGACTGGCGGTTCTTCTGTTGGGTGTTGGAGCATATACCGGCAACTGGTATTTGTCTGACAAGCCGACTGCACAGGTTGCGCGTAACATTCAGCCATCCATCACTGCAGCTAACCAGGGCACACCCGATGCCTTTAAACCCATTCGTTCTAATAGCGTTAATGGCGTATTCGGTCAATCACAGGCTAATAGCCAGGTAACAAGGCCTAACTCAGCCGTGGGTTATGAAAACATGCTCCTATCCCGCGCTGGTAATCCACAGAACCTGCAGGATACATACCAGGACGTTACTCTTTATTCTATTGAAAATTCTGCTGTGATCGATAACGATCCTGAACAAATTCTCAATCCCGATAATACCAATAATATTCCTTCGGTTGAAAAGCTCTCTGACGACCTTAACCAGGCAGCTTCGCTGGAAAAAGCGAATGAGTCTACCGTGAAAGCCAATAGCAAAGCCATGAACATGGCGGATGCTGCAAGCGAATCTGTATTGAAAGACAACGAGAAGATTCAAAATATCAACTGGCTCCAGGAATCTGCCGTATTCCAGCTGGCTGCAATCAAGCCAAAAAGGTTAGGCTTGCAACTGCACTTTTCACCAACGGTAAATTACCGTAAGCTTACCGGCAGCACTTCTTTTACTTCATCTGAGGAGAAAAGCATACCGCTTTCGCCGAATATTATGGGTGATGTAGACCAATACGTGAAACATAAGCCGGCACTTGGCTTTGAAATAGGGGCCAACCTGGTTTACCGCAATACAAAGCGTATCAGCTTTAAAGCAGGCGTTCAGTTCAATTACTCCAGGTATAATATCGAAGCTTACGAAGGGCCCCAGGAGATTGCTACCATTGCGCTCAGCAACACCTACGCATGGGTGGCAGATACCATCAGTACTTATTCAAATATCAGGAACCTGAGCGGCTATGCACGCGAAGATCTTTCTAACCAATACTTCCAGTTGTCAATGCCAATAGGCGTAGAATACAAGGTGCTGGGAAGTGAAAGTAAGCTGCAGTTGAACATAGCCGCCACCATTCAGCCAACTTATCTTCTTAACAGGAATTCATATCTCATTACTACAGATTACAAGGGCTATATGCGCCAACCTTCGCTTGTACGCAGGTGGAACGCGAACGGCGGATTGGAAACCTATGTTTCTTATCATACAGGGTCTGTACGCTGGCAGGTTGGTCCTCAGTTCCGCTACCAGTTGCTTTCAACTTACAGCCGCAAATACCCGATCAAGGAGCAGCTGATGGAATACGGGTTTAAGATCGGCGTGACCAAAACGTTGAAGTAAATTTGAAAATTAGCAAATTCGAAAATTTGAAAATGGGTAGCATCTCTTCCCAGTTGATTATCTTAATAAATGACTCCATTTGCTAATCTGCTAATTTGCTAATCTTCTCATTCCTTTGCTAAATTTACCGGATGAAATTATCAATGGTAACAGGGCTTTTCCTGTTTATCACGCTTGCACTCTCCTGCTCGCAGCAGGAAAAAAAGCCAGAAGCCCAACAGGAAAAGCAACAGGAAGCCAGGAAGGACTATATCCCTGTAACAGATTTTATCCGAGATGAGATCAAAAAAACAGACTCACTTCCCGTAGGCATTTTAAAGCGGGTGATCAAAGGAAATACTTCAGACTCCGTATTTATTACACCAAAGGAGTTCCATCGCCTGGCAACGGAATTTCTTCCCGGAGACCTGGATAAAGAAACCTTCGAACGATCTTTCAACGAAACCTCTTTTCTTGATCAGACCACCGAGATGTTCACCTTCACTTACCAGTCTAAAGATGCATCTCTGGCCGTAAAGCGCGTAGACGTATTGATGCCGATTGGCCAGGAAGTTGGACAGATAAAAACTGTCTATATCGAAAAAAGTTATTCAAGGGGTGATACTGCTATCAATCAAAAACTGCTTTGGAAAGCAGGCAGCAATTTTTCAATCATTACATCAAAAGGGATTCCCGGCAAACAAGAAGAGATACAGCAGATGAAAGTCATCTGGGACCCATTGAATTATTAAAGAGGATGTGACATGACGCAGCAGGAGTTTCAGCAAATATCAGGCACTATCCCGGTCCAGGCCGGCATTTATAAATATTTTGATGAGCACAACGAGCTCATTTACGTGGGCAAGGCAAAAAGCCTGCGCAAGCGTGTGGGTTCCTATTTCAGTAAGGCTTATACCAATTATAAAACGCATGAACTGGTTTCGCGCATCAGGCGCATAGAGTTCACTATTGTGAACTCAGAACAGGATGCGTTTCTTCTAGAGAACTCACTCATCAAGCAATTTCAGCCCAAGTTCAACATCAACCTGAAAGACGATAAATCATATCCTTTCATGGTCATTCGCAATGAGCCTTTCCCAAGGGTATTTCTTACGAGAAACAAGGTCAACGATGGCTCAGAATACCTTGGCCCATTCACCTCTGTAGGCCGTGTGCGTGAGCTGCTTGATTTCATCAGGGCCAATATACAATTGCGTACCTGCAAGCTGAACCTCACAGAGAACAACATTAAGAAAGGAAAATTCAAGGTTTGTCTTGAATACCATCTCGGCAATTGCAAAGGCCCATGTGAAGGGTTGCAGCAGCATGAGGATTACGAGCAGGGCCTGCGGCAGATAAAGAATATCCTCAAAGGCAACCTTGGGCCGGTGATCCAGCATTTCAGAAAAGAAATGAAGGATTATGCTGAAAGCCTTCAATTTGAGAAAGCTGAACAATTGCGCAAGAAGATAGACCACATGGAGAATTATCAGGCGCGATCCGTAATAGTAAGCAGGCATGTTACCAATGCAGATGTATTCACCATCATTAAAGACGGCGATGCGGCTTACGTTAACTTTTTAATGATCAATAACGGCACAATCGTACAAACCCATACCATACAGGTAGAAACACATCTCGAAGAAACAGTTGAAGAGGTTTTGCCATTTGCCATAGCAAGGTTGCGTTCCACCTTCAACAGCCTTGCCACAGAGATCATTGTTCCTTTTGCTATCGAATATCCTGAAGAAGGAGCGGTGATCACCGTGCCTAAAGCAGGTGATAAAAAGAAGCTGCTCGATCTTTCAGAAAAGAACGTGGAGTATTTCAGAGAAGAATTACGCCGCAAGAAAATGCTGCACCTGGAAGGCAAGTCGTTCGATGTACGAACAAAAGTGCTGCACCAATTGCAAACCGATCTGCAACTGCCTGCGCTTCCAACACACATAGAGTGTTTTGACAACTCCAATTTCCAGGGAAGCTACCCTGTTTCTGCAATGGTATGTTTCAGGGATGGCGTAGAGAGCAAAAAGGACTACCGTCATTTCAAGGTGAAGACAGTAACAGGTATTAATGATTTTGCTACGATGAAAGAAGTAGTGTATCGCCGTTACAAAAGACTGGTTGCAGAAAACCTGCCCTTACCTCAGCTTGTGATCATAGATGGAGGCAAAGGACAATTAAGCGCCGCGGTTGAAAGCATTCAGCAGTTGAATTTATATGGCAGGCTTACATTGATAGGTCTTGCAAAAAATGAGGAAGAGATCTTTTTTCCGGGCGATAAAGAATCTGTTAAGCTTCCTTATCAAAGTGAGAGCCTGAAATTTATACGCCGCGTACGTGATGAAGTGCATCGCTTCGGTATTACGTTCCACCGTCAGCAACGCAGCAAGGGAACATTTTATAATGAATTGGAAAACATAAAAGGCATTGGAAAGAATACTGCAGATGGATTGCTGAAACAATTTAAATCAGTGCAGCGTGTGAAAGAATTGAATGAAGAAGATCTGATCAATGCAGTAGGAAAATCAAAAGCAAAAATCATCAGGGAATACTTCGCTAATAAGGATCAGGAAACTGTTGAGCAGGATATAGATACAGGTCAGCAATAGATTTAACTTACTACCTCAGATATACAGAAAAAAAATCACGGATTGAAAGAAGGATTAAAGGATTACACGGATCAGTAAGATGT
>JBAVMD010000926.1:0-4578 GCA_049689695.1 Chitinophagaceae bacterium
GCAATCGATAGAAAGGGCAGGTGTCTACCTGCCCTTATTTAGCAAGCAGTCGTAAAATAGGGCAGGGAATTAAGTACCTGCCTTTTATTTTAACTTCAATCTTATAGCAGTTATGAAAAAACTTTTGTTGTCATTTTTTCTTTTATCAAAACTGGCCACCGCGCAAAAAGGCAATGATGTAACAACGCCTCTGCATGCGCTTCAACCTGACTATCCCGTGCCTTACGGCGCGCCAAAAGCAGAAGCAGTGAAAGCCGTATTGGACAGGGTGTACAGCTATCTCGATCGTACAACGCCAATGGGTTTTGTTAACCGTAATACAGGCAATGAAGTGTCTTTAAGTTCAATTGATACTAATACCATCGTTAAACCAGGCGACTTCCGCCTCACCAGCTACGAGTGGGGCGTAACCTACAGCGGAATGTTGCTGGCAGGTGAAGCAACCGGCGATAAAAAATTTACAGATTATACAAAAAGCAGGGTAGAATTTATTGCGAATTCTGTTCCTGCATTCAAAGCGCTGTATGGCAAATACCCTAAAGGCAGCAATCCATTTCGTCAGCCGATAGCCCCGCATGCGCTGGACGATGCAGGAGCGGTATGTGCAGCCATGATAAAAACATTGAGGGCCGGCAGCAGCGCAAACATCCGTCCGATGGTGGATAATTTTATAGACTACATCTCCACGAAAGAATTCCGTCTTCCGGATGGCACGCTGGCTCGCAACCGCCCGCTGAAAAACACACTATGGCTGGATGATCTTTATATGAGCGTACCCGCGCTGGCGCAGATGGGAAAATTGACCGGCGAAAAAAAATATTATGATGATGCGGTAAAGCAAATTTCTTTGTTCTCTGATCGTATGTTCAATAAAGAGTTGAATGTTTACATGCATGGCTGGGTAGAAGAAATGAAAGTGCATCCTGAATTTCATTGGGCGCGCGCCAATGGCTGGGCATTGATGACCATGGTAGAATTGCTGGATGTGTTGCCGCAGGATTATCCCGGACGCGATAAAGTTGTAGCGCAACTGCAGGCGCATGCAAAAGGGCTTGCATCTTACCAGTCAGGACAAGGATTCTGGCATCAGTTGCTCGACAGAAATGATTCTTATCTTGAAACGTCTGCAACCGCTATTTACGCTTACTGCTTTGCAAGGGCCGTGAACAAGGGTTGGATAGATGCAAAAGCTTATGCACCCGCGGCCTTGCTTGCGTGGAATGCAGTTGCTACAAAAGTGAACGATAAAGGACAGGTAGAAGGTACCTGCGTGGGAACAGGCATGGCTTTCGATCCCGCTTTTTATTATTACCGGCCCGTAAATGTATTTGCTGCGCATGGTTATGGCCCCGTGCTGCTGGCCGGTGCTGAAGTGATCAATCTTTTAAACAATTTTACATTTGAGATCAACGATAGTTCGCTCCAGTTAAAATCTAAAAAGTAAATGAGGAAGTTTTTTGCTCTTGTATTGTTTGTCGTAATTGGCTGTACTTCTTTTTTGCATGCACAAAAAAAACTTGTTGTGCAGGCTGGTAAAACTGTTTCCGAAATTGCTTCCACCATGTGGGGCATTTTTTTCGAGGACATCAATTTTGCGGCAGATGGCGGCTTGTATGCGGAAATGGTGAAGAACCGTTCTTTCGAATTCCCGATGCCGATGACGGGTTGGAAAGAAATAAAAAAAGGCGGCAACGGAAAAATACTGGTGGTTAATTTGAGTGAAGAGAAACCGCAGAATCCGCGCTATCTGAATATAAAAGTTGACGCTGCCAATAACTATGGAATTACCAATGAAGGATTTCGCGGCATGGGCATTAAAGCTGAGGCTTATAATTTTTCGGTTTGGGCCAGGAAGGTAGAAGGAGATGTTCAATTGAATGTTGAGCTAACGGGTGTCGCAGGAAAAAAACTGGCGGGTGGTTCGCTGCCCGTTTTGTCAACGGAGTGGAAGCGTTACGATCTTGCGCTTACTGCATCGGATACCGCGTTAAAAGGAGCTTTGAATATCCTGTTCTCGGGAAAGGGAACGGTGGAAATAGATATCGTCTCACTATTCCCGCAAAATACCTGGAAGAAACGCGCCAATGGCTTGCGTGCTGATCTTGTGCAGTTGCTGGCAGATATGAAACCGGGCTTCATTCGTTTTCCCGGTGGCTGCATTGTGGAGGGCCGGGACCTCGGCAACCGTTATCAATGGAAAGAAACAGTAGGTGTTCCCGATGACAGAAAGCTATTGATCAACCGTTGGAATACAGAATTCAGACACCGGTTGACACCTGATTATTTTCAAACTTTTGGTCTTGGTTTCTTTGAATACTTCCTGCTGTCGGAAGATGTGGGCGCTGCGCCATTGCCCATTCTCAATTGCGGCATGGCCTGCCAGTACAACAGTGGCGAAGTGGTTGCGCTGAACGAATTGGACCCTTACGTGCAGGATGCTTTAGACCTTATTGAATTTGCGAATGGAAATGTTTCTACTAGATGGGGAAAGGTGCGTGCAGACATGGGGCATCCGCAACCTTTCAACCTGAAATACATCGGTATTGGCAACGAGCAATGGGATGAGCAATATGTAGAGCGTTTTGCTGTATTCGAAAAAATATTGAAGAAGCAACATCCTGAAATAAAATTAGTAGCTGCAGCTGGTCCTTCGGCAGATGGGCCGCGTTTTGAATATGCATGGAAGGAATTCAGAAAAATGAATGTTGACCTGATAGATGAACATTATTACCAGGAGCCGGATTGGTTTTTGAAAAATGCGCATCGTTACGATAATTATGATCGCAAAGGGCCTAAAGTATTTGCAGGCGAATACGCTGCGCAAAGCCGTAGCATGGGCAATTCTGAAAACCGTAACAACTGGCAATGCGCTCTGGCCGAAGCTGCCTTCATGACCGGTCTCGAGCGAAATGCAGATGTAGTAACGATGTCTTCTTATGCGCCGCTGTTTGCGCATGTGGATGCCTGGCAGTGGACGCCCGATCTTATCTGGTTCGATAACCTGCGCGCTTACGGTACGCCCAACTACTATGTTCAGCAATTATTTTCTGCCAATAAAGGAACGCATGCGGTTCCGGTGCTGGAAAACGGACTTGCATTGACAGGAAAAGACAGCCTCTACGCAAGTTCAGTAATAGATAAGGCGTCAAAAGAAGTGATCATAAAGATCGTGAACGCGTCTGCGTCACCGGCTTCATTCTCATTAGATGTGCAGGGAATTAAATCGATGAAAAGCGAAGCACGAATTATAACGCTTTCATCGGACAATAAGCTTAATGTGAACAGTTTGGATGCGCCGAAAGCAATTGCACCTGTTGAACAAACAATTACTGTTAAAGGGAAAACCGTTCTTATAAAACCCCTGTCTTTAAACGTGATTAAAATTCCCGTGCAATAGCAATGAAGAGATTTAAAGTGTTATTGATTGTTCTCGTAATAAGTGTGCCTGCATTTTCACAACAGAAAAAGCTGGTATTATGGTATGATCAGCCTGCAAAAGATTGGAACGAAGCTTTGCCCATTGGAAATGGCAGGCTGGGCGCCATGATATTTGGAAGGCCGGGAAACGAGTTGATACAATTGAACGAAGAAACATTATGGACGGGCGGCCCGGTTGAACTTAACCCAAATCCCGAAGCGCCCAGGTACCTGCAACCAGTGAGAGATGCACTTTTCAGGGACAGCATTGGCCAGGCCGTAAGATTGCTGCAAAAAATGCAAGGGCCAGATACCGAAATGTACCAACCGCTGGGCGACATCATCATCAAACAAAATTTTAATGGCGAACCAGTAAAGCATACACGCAGCCTCGACATTTCAAATGCCGTATCCGCAACGAAATTTACAGTTGATGGAGTAGAATACACCAGGGAAATATTTTCTTCCGCGCCAGACCAGGTTATCATCATTCGCTTAAGATCGAATAAACCAAAAGCGCTGAGCTTTTCTGTTGACGTTAACCACGAATTAAAATACCACAAGCTCGTAACTGCCGGAAAAGAATTGGTGCTGAAAGGAAAAGCAAGGATCACAAACGATGAAAGGCGCAAGCCTAAACCACTGATCTATGAAGACAGCGCGAATTGTGACGGTATGCGTTTTCAGTTCAGGATAAAGCCCATTACAACTGATGGTAAAATAGCTAACACAGATACCTCACTCGTAATAACAGGTGCAACGGAAGTGCTGCTGTTTGTTTCTGCCGCTACCAGTTTTAACGGTTTTGAAAAATGCCCGGATAAAGACGGGAGAGATGAAGAACAGCTTGCCATCAATTATCTGCAGGCTGCCATGAAAAAAAACTATGCGCAATTGCTGGATGCGCACGTAAAAGATTACCAGCGATACTTCAATCGCGTAGCCATTTCGTTAACTGATGAGTCGCCACCTGATCTTGCGACTGATAAAAGACTCGCCGCTTACAAAACAGGCGCAGAGGATAAGTCGCTTGAAGAATTGTACTTTCAGTTCGGCAGGTATTTATTGATCTCGTCATCGCGCCCCGGCGGCATACCTGCAAACCTGCAAGGCATCTGGAATCATTTGATCAGGCCATCATGGAGAAGCAACTATACTACC
>JBAVMD010000927.1:0-17387 GCA_049689695.1 Chitinophagaceae bacterium
CCCGTACTTACTGAATACGGCTATCACATCATTAAAAGATTAGCAGCGCGTCCTGTAGTAACGGACAGCAGCAACCGCGAATACCTGAATGAGCTGGAGCAGTTGGTGCAGAACGATTCACGCATGGAACTTTCTAAAAAAGTCTTCTTTCAGAAAGTGCTGCAAACCATCAATTACAAAAAAGGGAAATACAACGCAGATCAATTATGGGCTTATTCTGACAGTACGCTGCAGAACAAACCTGTTCCAAAAATGACGCCTATCACTCCAATGATGCCGGTGTTCTCATTCGCAAAGCAAAATGTAACGGTGAACGATTGGCTGGCCTTTCGCAGATCGGTAGGCAATGTTGATCGCATTACTTCCGGCAGATCGGCCGAACAGTTGATGGATTATTACCTGGAGCTTGCAGCCATGGAGTACTATCGCAATCACCTGGAAGAATACAATGCCGACTTTGCATTCCAGGTTAAAGAATTTAAAGATGGAAATCTTTTGTTTGAAGTAATGCAGCGCAAAGTGTGGGACAAAGCTTCGAGCGATTCAGTAGGATTAAAGAAATTCTTTAACGCCAATAAAAATAAATACTGGTGGGAGAACAGCGCAACTGCTATCCTGTTCACAGCTATGCACGATAGCATCGCAAAAGATGTAAGATCGAAAATTGAAAAAGATTACAAAGGATGGAGAGCTTTAATGGAAAGCTATGAAGGCAATGTGATAGCAGACTCAGGCCGCTTTGAAATAGCGCAATTGCCTTTAACTTCAACCGGCGGTATTTCACCCGGGACCATTACCGCTTTTACTAAAAATGAATCTGACAGTACGGTCACATTCGCTTACATTATAAAACTTTTCCCTCAACGGGAACCACGCAGCTTTGAAGATGCGCGTGGTTATGTTATTAACGACTACCAGCAATTCCTTGAAACCGCATGGATAGCGGAATTGAGGAAAAAATACCCTGTAAAACTGAACGAGCCTGTTTTTCGTTCGATGATCAAATGATAAGCCTGAATTATTTCTTTTTTAAAACACTTGCTTCTTGTTAATGTGTGTTTTGGGGAACGCGGATCATTAGGATTATTAGGATTTGCGCTGATATTTTTTTTAAGCATCATAATATATAACTCCAAAATCTTCTTATAAGAGATTTTTCCAGTTATGAATTAACACGTTTAACACATTTATCAGCGCAAATCCTAATAATCCTAATGATCCGCGTTCCAAAACCCAGCCCTTCAACAATTCAAATAAATTAAACTTTATTTAAGACTTCCAGTCTACCTCTTGTGCCCGAAGATTAATCCGAATCCATTGGCACGGTTTTTAACCTTTTTGTGTGTAAAAAATTTGAAACCATGTTAAAGAAAACTTTCCTGATGCTATTGGGCAGCAGCGCTGTGCTGATAGCTACTGCGCAAAAAAGCAGTGTGATTTTAAAAGGCGGCCTGAACATTGCGAACGTATCCGTTACCAGCAATGGAGATGTGGAAGATGCCAAATCGCTTACCAGCTTTCATGCAGGCATCGTTGGTGATATCAAGCTTGCAAAGATCTTCTACTTCCAGCCTGGTATTTTATTTACCGGCAAAGGTTCTAAAACACAAAGCGGACAACAGTCAGACGCAAACTATTACCGCGCTACATCCAATCCTTATTACATTGAAGTGCCTGCCAATTTTGTATTCAAGCTTCCGCTTGGTCAAACAAAATTGTTTGCAGGCGCAGGTCCTTATCTCGCCGTTGGTGTTGCAGGTAAGAACAAAGCAGAAGGAAAATATCTCGGCTTTGAATTTGATACCGAAAGCGATATCAACTTCAGCGATGATGATCCTACTACTTTGAATTATGAAGAAGGCGCAGGATTAGGTTTGATAAGGCGGTTCGATTATGGATTGAATGGCATAGCTGGTATTGAATTCGACAAAGTGTTGTTCTCTGTAAACTACGGGCATGGTCTTGCCAAGCTTCAATCGGGAAGTGATAACTCTTCTGATGATATGAACAAGCATCGTGTATGGAGTTTTTCGATTGGGTTGAAGTTGTAGTGTAGTGCATATTGAAATAGGCTATTTAAACATCACTCACTGTCATCCCGAACCCCGCGGCGGCGGTTTACGACAATAACAAGCGGGGTGAGGGATCTGCATTAATCGTTGTTATGCATATCCCTCACCGCGCTTGTTACTAATAATCTGGCCTTTTAAGATTGGTATAAATAATTCAGGCGCTCCCACACATCACTACACGAATCATTTAAATGAAATACTAACTCTTCTTCTTTCTCTTCTGTAATATCCGGCCAGGGAGTTAATAATTGTTTTGCGTCGGGCATGGTCTGAATAAGTCCATTCTGCTCATAATAACCGTACTTGATGGTGGCAAGCAAAATTCTTGAATGATCCTGGTTCTTTGCAGTTACACACGGTAGTAATACCTGTTCCATTTTTTTAACGTGCAGTCCATCCAGCTTTTTCGGCTTCCTTCCCGCTAACATCGAGATCACCAGGTAAAACCGCGCATTCATGTTGCCGGGTTCAATGCTCACGTATTGTGTCAATGTATTTTCTGCTTCTTTATACATTTTGCTTTTGAGCAGTTGTATTCCTTTATTGAACAGTAGCTGCTCTGCTGATATGCTTTCTTTATGGGGAGCATTAATGGCAGGCGGCAGATCATACAAAAGCCTGCTTATTGCACTGTTGAGGTCCGGGCCTGTTGCATCAATGTATTGCAGGCCGGTAAGATGGTAAGCGAAGGTGTCATTGTCAAAAGGCGAATGATCAAGCTTAAACATGATGAACTTCTTGCCTTGTGCATTTCTTACTTCCTTGGCAACTTCGTCTGAACAGTTGGAGTACTTTGAATAAATAAAAACAAAAACGCGGCAGGCTTTTATCGCCTTAGCAATTTCTTCATCGAAATATTTACCCGTAGCAATCCCGTAGCGCCGTGAAGTAGCTATCCAGCTTTTCATATTACTGGCCTGTATTGCATCATGCACGGCAAATGCAACATTTCTGTCTGGCTGAACATAGCTTATGAAAATATCATGGTCCATACATAAGCAGTAATCGCGGGCTTAATTGTGAAGCGTCTTCAGGGGGACAAAAGGGGGTCTGCCAATGCGAAGCTATCGCATCTGCAAAATCCAAAAATCTTCTGCATCTGCGCTACCTTATTAAAATCCCATTATACCAACTCCTTCACAACATTCCAGATCACCTTCGGCTTGCCAAGCGTGTAATAATGCAGCACCGGCACGCCCGCTTTCTTCAACTCACGGCATTGCTGCAGCAGCCATTCCGTTCCCACCAACTCAACATCCTTATCTTCCTTGCACTTCATGATCTCTTCGCTGAAGTCTGTAGGAATATCAACATGAAAGGTCCTTGGTATAACAGATAATTGCTTCTTGCTCGTGATAGGTTTTAATCCTGGTATGATGGGAACTTCAATGCCATGCTCTCTGCACTTCTTCACAAACTCAAAAAACTTCGAGTTGTCGAAGAACATCTGCGTTACAATATAATCAGCGCCGGCATCTACTTTGGCCTTGAGGTACGTAAGGTCCGTATCCATGTTCGGGGCTTCAAAATGTTTTTCAGGATAGCCGGCTACTCCTATGCAGAACTTGGTCCTGAACCCATCCCTGATATCTTCTTCCAGGTAAATGCCATTGTTCAGGTTCATCACCTGTTTCATCAGGTCAAGTGCAAAGCGGTTGCCTTCCGGCTCCGGCTCAAAAAAGGTTTCGTTCTTGGCCGCATCGCCTCTCAGCACCAGTACATTGTCTACCCCAATAAAGTTCAGATCAATCAATGCATCCTCCGTTTCGCGCTTGGTAAAGCCGCCGCAAATCAGGTGAGGCACTGCGTCTACGTGGTAATAGTTCATAATCGCGGCGCAAATGCCTACGGTTCCGGGTCGCTTCCTTACTTCTACCTTTTCAAACACCCCCTCAGCCTTCTTCTTAAACACGTGCTCGGCACGGTGATAGGTAACGTTGATGAATGAGGGCTTGAATTCCATTAACGGGTCCAGGTGATCGTATATGGAGTTGATGGTTTTGCCTTTTAAAGGAGGTAAAATCTCGAAAGAGATAAGCGTGTCTTTTGCCTGTTTGATGTGATCGATGACCTTCATAATGTGTAAATAACGCGCAAACATACTCAACGATTGCAGAAACTCAAATAGTTAAACATTGGTATTCACAGGCTGTTTTTGATTTTCTCCGGTATTTTTGCGCAAATCGTTCCAATTGGCAATTGCTATCCATACCAAAGACCTTGTAAAAAGATACGGCAGCCGTACTGTGGTAAACCATGTTTCGGTTGACGTTAAGCAAGGGGAGATCGTGGGCCTGCTGGGGCCTAACGGTGCTGGCAAAACCACTACTTTCTACATGGTGGTAGGCCTTATTAAGCCCGATGAAGGCGAGGTTTTTCTGGATTCGGACGAAATTACGTCTATGCCGATGTACAAAAGGGCGCAGCAGGGCATTGGCTACCTGCCGCAGGAAGCTTCCGTTTTCAGGAAACTGAGCGTGGAAGACAACATCATGGCCGTGCTGGAAATGACTAAGCTTAGCAAGCGCGATCAGCGGGAAAAGCTGGAATCACTGCTCGACGAATTTCGACTGCACCACGTTAGAAAGAACAATGGCGATTCGCTCAGCGGGGGTGAAAGAAGAAGAACTGAAATTGCCCGGGCCCTTGCGGTAGACCCTAAGTTCATGCTGTTGGATGAGCCTTTTGCCGGTGTTGACCCTATTGCGGTGGAAGACATCCAAACGGTAGTGGCCAGGTTGAAGCAAAAGAATATTGGCATCCTTATCACAGACCATAATGTAAATGAAACCCTCTCCATCTGCGACCGTGCCTACCTGCTTATAGAAGGCAAGATCTTCAAGCACGGCACAGCAGAAGAACTGGCGGAAGACGAGCAGGTAAGGAAATTATATCTCGGACGAAATTTTGAATTGAAGCGGAAAGACTACCTGCACGAAGAAGCGAGACAGGCTTCGAATGGCGTGCCTTCTCTTAATAACCTGATAAGGAGCCTTGAAAGCGCTTTGCAGTGGAAACAAAAGATTGTGAACGATGACCGGGCAGCCGACAGAGCGTTCCGGGGCGATAATGTTAGTCACGGTAAAGACCTCGGTCTCACCGAATACCACCAGTTTTTAACCGAGTTGAAAGCTTCGATTGAAAAATATGCTGGCGCCAATCCTAACCCGGAGCTTATGCAGCGGGCAGCGCAATTGGAAGATTTTAACGATGAAGACCTGGACAATTGGCTGTTCTATCTTAAAACCTTACAGAACTAACAGCTTTCTTTCTACCATCGATATTGTTGGTTTCCTTTTATTTTGCAGACAATGAAATTGTTAGGCTCCGCCATATCAACCCTTGCACGCATGCGTCTGTGGCGCATAGAAAGCTGGATAAAACACCCGGAGCAGTCCCAGCGAGAAGTACTACAGGACCTGGTCACTTCGGCCCAATACACTGAATTCGGGCGTAAATACAATTTCTCCAGTCTGTTTACCATCAAAGCCTTCAAGCAGGCCGTTCCCATTCATGAATACGACGACCTTAAGCCTTACATCCAGCGCATTATGGATGGGGAGCAGAACCTGCTTTGGAACACACCTATCTACTGGTTTGCCAAAAGCAGCGGAACTACCAGCGATAAAAGCAAGTTCATTCCTGTAAGCGACGAAAGCCTGCACGATGGGCATTACCAGGCCGCCAAAGACGTGCTTACACTTTATTACAATGTTTACCCCGACTCTGACCTGCTTACCGGCAAGGGGCTGGTGATAGGTGGCAGCCATACCATTCACCAGGTGAATGATGAGACCCACTATGGTGACCTCAGCGCGGTGCTGTTGCAGAACACCCCTTTCTGGAGCCAGTGGATACGCACGCCCGAGCTGAGTATTGCACTGATGGACGAATGGGAAACCAAGATCGAAAAGCTGGCCGAGACTACGATACCTGAAAACGTTACTTCCATTTCAGGCGTTCCTACCTGGACGCTCGTGCTCATAAAAAGAATCCTGGAGATCACCGGCAAAAGCACTTTGGGCGAAGTCTGGCCCAACCTGGAGTTGTATATGCATGGAGGCGTTTCGTTCACGCCTTATCGCGAACAATTCCGCAAACTGATAGGTAAGCAAGTGAATTACCTGGAAATGTACAATGCCAGTGAAGGCTTTTTTGCCGCGCAGGACAATCCTAAAGAGGATGGCATGCTGCTGTTCACCGACCATGGTATCTTTTTCGAATTCATGCCATTGGAAGAATATGGAAAAGATGATCCGCAAACCATCGGACTAAACGAAGTAGAACTCGGTAAGAACTATGCGCCCATCATCAGTACCAATGGTGGATTGTGGCGGTACATGCTGGGCGATACCATCCAGTTCACCAATCTTTCCCCTTACCGCTTAAAGGTGAGCGGCCGCGTTAAGCATTACATCAATGCTTTTGGCGAAGAAGTGATTGTTGACAATACCGATAAAGCTATTGCCATTGCAAGCGAACGCACCGGCGCGATAGTGAACGATTATACCGCAGCGCCAGTTTATTTCAGCGATGAAAGCAATGGAGCGCATGAATGGTTGATAGAGTTTGAAAAAGAGCCTGAAAATTTCGAAGAGTTTGTTCAGGAACTGGATGCCGCGCTTAAAAGCATCAATAGTGATTACGAAGCCAAGAGATACAAGGATATTGCACTGCGCATGCCTATTGTTCAAAAGCTGCAAAAAGGTATCTTCAATGCGTGGTTGAAAAGCAAAGGAAAGCTTGGCGGCCAGCACAAAGTGCCGCGGCTGAGCAACGAGCGTGGCTATATTGAAGACATCATCGGCTTTAATTCATAACCAGGGCTAACATGCAGGATGAAATTATCTGCAAGAGTTGCGGTAACACGTTTCAGGGGCGTTTCTGCAATAAATGCGGAGAGAAAGTTTATACAAATCACGATAAGACCTTCGCGCATTTTGCCGAAGAAGGCTTTCACTTCCTTACTCATTTCGACAGCAAGTTCCTGCGCAGCTGGTGGCTGATAATGACGAAGCCCGGTTTTGTATCAAAGCAAATAACTGATGGTGTTCGCAAACCGTATTACAAGCCTCTGAATCTTTTTCTTATCGGGGTGATATTGTACCTATTGTTCCCATTTTTCGAAGGGTTGAACATGCGTATGCAATTTCATGTGAACGGCAGTTACCAGGTTGTATCGAGATATATGGTTAAGAAAAAGATGGAGACCAAAAATCTCACGTTTGAACAGCTATCGGAAAAATTTGATCACAAATCTCCCAAATTTGCCAAGATATTATTGCTGATCATCATCCCGCTTTCCGGGCTGACGTTGCAATGGCTGTTTTACAAACATCATCGATATTACTTTGATCACGTAACACTCGCGTCGGAACTGAATACGTTTTACCTCTACTTTACTTTTTTAATTTTACCGCTCATTTTCCAGGTAGTGTTTTTAATTTTCAGGACTTTACGGTCGGATGAGTACACCTATATTTTTGATCTGATCGCCGTCCCGCTATACATACTTACTTTCGGCGTTTATTGTTCCAATGCATTCAGAAGATTTTACGGTGAAAAGAAGAAGTGGACGATTTTTAAATCTGTTCTATTTTTGCTGGCGCACAGCCTGATCGTATACGTTATTTATAAATTTATACTATTCAGCCTGGTATTATTATTTATCTGAAAATCATCACATGAAATTACTACAAGACAAAGTTGCCATTGTTACGGGTGCCGCCCGCGGTATAGGAGAGGCTATTGCCATTAAGCTTGCAGAGCAGGGCGCTCATGTTGCTTTTACTTATGTAAGCGAAGGCAGTGCGGCCAAAGCAGGTGAGCTGGAAGAGAAACTGAAAGCAATGGGCGTGAAAGCCCGGGCATTCCGCAGCAATGCCGGCAACTTTGCCGAGTGCGAAACATTTGTAACCGAAGTGATGAAAGATTTTGGAACGGTAGATGTTTGCGTGAACAATGCAGGCATTTCGAAAGATAATTTATTGCTGCGCCTTACCGCGGAGCAATGGGATGATGTGATGAATGTAAACCTCAAGAGTGTGTTCAACATGACCAAGCAGGTGATACGCCCTATGATGAAAGCAAAGAAAGGCTCTATCATCAACATGAGCTCCATCATTGGCATGAGGGGCAATGCGGGACAAACCAGTTACGCAGCTTCCAAAGCAGGCATCATAGGATTCACCAAATCGGTTGCGCTGGAGCTGGGCTCAAGAAACATCCGTTGCAATGCCATCGCTCCAGGCTTTGTTGAAACAGACATGACGCATTACCTGAAAGAAGGCGAAGCCGCCAAAGCATTCCTCGACAAAATTCCTTTGGGAAGATTCGGCAGCGCAGAAGAAATTGCCAATACAACTTTATACCTCGCGTCTGACCTCAGCTCGTATGTAACAGGGCAAGTGATCAGTGTGTGCGGTGGATTGAATACGTGAATGGGGAGTGGTGAGTAGTGAATGGGGAAGAACCAATTTTAATTCCAACTCACCACTCACCACTCACACTTGCTATTCCGGAAATTGCGATTTATCAATATTAGGAATGATGCGCAACGCATTCTTATAATATACTTTCTTCAGAATATTATCAGGCAGTCCGATGCCGTACATCCTCCAGAACGCGTGGTATTTTTTATGATAAGGAAAATATTCGTCTTCGGTTTCCAGTACACGGAAATACGTAGCATATTCTTCCGGTACCCAACTGTCTTTACCAAATAAAATGCGGTCCTGGTATTTTTCAAAGAACTGCCTTGCCGCTCTCGGTTGCCTGCCCAGCTCTGCTATCACTGCCCCGAACTCAACATTCATGTTTGGCATTTCATCCATCAGCTGCGAAAGCTTTGCAAGATCGTTAGGATACCAGCCAAAATGCGCCGCAATAAAAGTTGTGTTGCGATGTTTTCTGAACATACGGTGCTGTTCTTCTATCAATTGTTCCCAGGCAACAGGATTATCGTTGCCGCGCTTGCGATTGGGATGCGTGGCAAGCTCCAGCCAGCGTTCGTTCTTATCATCCATGGGGTCCCAGAAAGGTTTGGGATCTGCCGTGTGAATGATCACGGGTATTTTAAGTTCGCCTGCTTTTTTCCAGATGGGATCGAGCCTTGCGTCGTCTACAGCTACCCGTGCGCCTTGTTTATCTTTAACGGAGAAGCCCAGGTTCTTGTACACTTTTAATCCATTGGCGCCATTCTTCACATCCTGTTCCAGTTGCTTCACTGCATTTTCTGTCCATCCGTCTTCGCCCACGCCGTTAAAATCAACATTTGTAAATACAATAAAGCGCTTTGGGTAATTTGATTTGATGTTATCGATCATCTTCTGCAGCGTAGCGCCGCCCTGCCCACTCAGGTTCACCATTACCTGCATGTGCAGTTTGTCCATTTCTTTAATGAGTGTAGACAAATCCTGGCTGGCCATCTGGTACTGGTGATTGTGCACATCTATGAAAGGGTATTTAGACTGACCTTTCTTATGCTCCGGCACCACGAGTGTAGAGACAGGTTCATACTTTTCAAAATCCATGCTGCGCGATTGCGCGCCGGCGTAAAGAGATAATAATACAAATACAGAAAGTGTAAATGAACGATGCATAGTAAGGGATTGATTGGAGAAAACTACGGTGTGTTGTGCAAAATAATGTTACCGTTGAAAAAAGTTAACATTTGGCTCACCCCGGTTCTGCTTCGCAGAACCACCCCTCTCTGCTGCGCAGGAGAGGGGTTTAGTAAGTCGCCGCGCGAAAGATGCACGACGAGTATGTATTGATAAGTATGTATGTATTGTTCGTATATGATGTTTACTTTTTCTCGAACCATTCTTCTCCCCTCTCCTGCGCAGCAGAGAGGGGAAGATTCGCGTTAGCGAATCAGGGGTGAGTCGAAAGCACGCTCTCAATTCTCGCCTTTACATCCTCAAGCGGCGTAAACCCTCTCGCTATCAGATAAAACTTCGATTCACTGATCTGTAAAAGCACGGTAGGAAAGCCCGTTACCTGCAACTGCTTTACCAGTGCAAATTCATAATACGCTTTCTCTTTATACTCTTCGCTGTGCAGTTTAGAATAGAACTCTTCCGCAGGAATATTGTGCTGCTCAAGCAAATGCCGGTAGGCTTCATCATCTGTAAGGTCCCGGCCTTCATAATGCAAAGCATATTGAAGCTCGGCCGCAAACTGAACCTGTTTCTCAGGATAATATTCTTTAAAAACACAAAGCGCAATAGCAGGCTTTTCAGAATTCAGGAACCAATCACTTTTATCAGGATTGAAAACATGCCAGAGATAATCCTCGCCAAATTTCACACCGCTGTACTCTTCCACCGTTTTATATGCTTTCTGAATATAAGCAGCCATCACACTGATAGGCCGCGGCTCATCGGGCAAAATCATTCCGCCCGACAATACTTCAAACTCAAATTTGTCCGCATAATCAGATGCCACTTGTTTCATCACCTGGCTAAAGCCGTAACACCATCCGCAGTATGCATCGTAGCAATATATGATCGTCATATTGTTAAATGTGGAACATAAACAAAGTTTCGGGTTCGCCAAGTCATACCGTCTTCTATTACGTAGCAAGCTGTGAGTTTGCGAACCCGAAACTCTTAACCCGAAACCTCAATGCGCTTCCAGCCAATTCTCTCCAAACCCAACCTCCGCCACCACAGGCACTTCATTAGGTAAAGGCAATGCGCTTTGCATGGCTTCGATGATCACCGGCTTAATGGCTTCCACTTCTTCACGCACCGCATCAAACACCAATTCATCATGCACCTGCAGCACCATCTTCGATCTGAACTTATGCTTCTTAAATTGTTCGTGCACTTTTACCATGGCCAGCTTGATCATGTCAGCAGCCGTACCCTGTATGGGTGAGTTGATGGCATTGCGCTCAGCAAAACCACGTACTGTAAAATTGGCGCTGTTAATGTCTTTCAGCCAGCGCTTGCGGCCCATCAGCGTTTGCACATAGCCGTACTCACGTGCAAAATTGATGGTATCGTCCATGTACTTCTGAATATTAGCGAATTGCTTTTTGTAATTATCAATGATCTGCTTGGCCTCTGTTCTGCTGATGCCGAGATTATCGGCCAGCCCAAATGCGCCTTGCCCATAGATGATCCCAAAGTTCACACTCTTGGCCTTGTACCGTTGTTCTTTTGTAACATCAGATTCTTCTACTCCATACACTTTGGATGCCGTAGCGGTATGAATATCCTTGTTTTGCCTGAAGGCATCGCACATGGCAGGGTCTCCGCTGATAGCCGCCACAATACGTAATTCTATTTGCGAGTAATCCGCGCTCACCAGCACATGGCCACCGTCACGAGGCACAAAAGCCTTGCGTATCTCGCGGCCCCTTTCTGTACGAACAGGAATATTCTGAAGATTAGGATTGTTGCTCGCCAGCCTGCCCGTAACGGCAACAGCCTGTCCAAAGCAAGTGTGCACACGATTGGTTTTTCGGTTGATCATTAGCGGCAGTGCATCAACATACGTTGATTTCAATTTTGTCAACTGGCGAAAAGCGAGAATATCATCCGCAATTTTATTATGAACGGCCAGCTTCGTCAATACATCTTCACCTGTAGCATACTGACCTGTTTTGGTCTTGCGTGCTTTTGGATCGAGCTGCAGTTTTTCAAACAGCACTTCACCTAATTGACGTGGAGATGCAAGGTTGAACCGAACACCTGCCTGCTGGTACACGCTCTCTTCGCTCAGCTTTGCTTCGCGGTCAAGCTCTTTTGAATAAGTGTTCAGGAAATCTACATCTACCTTAATGCCTTCGTATTCCATTTCCATCAACACTTTAACCAGCGGGTTCTCCACTTCATTGAACACGCGGTCTACCTGCCTTTTGCTGATGTAAGGAACAAATGCGTTTTTTAGTTGAAGGGTTATATCTGCATCTTCGGCGGCGTATTCTTTTATCTTCTCAACAGGCACATCGCGCATATTGCCCTGTGTTTTTCCTTTCTTTCCAATCAGTTCTTCTATATGTATAGGTTCGTACTTTAAAAATTGCGCGCTCAGCAGGTCCATGCTGCGCTTACCATCGGGTTCAAAAACATAGTGCGCCAGCATGGTATCGAATACGGGGCCGGCAAGTTCTACATTGTACCATTTCAACACCAGCAGATCGTACTTGATATTTTGTCCTACCCAGGTAATAGATGGATCGTTAAACAAAGGTTGAAACAGCGCAAGCACCTGCTTTGTTCTTTCCTGCTCGGCCGAGCAGGGAATGTAATATCCCTCGTGCGGCTGCACACTAAAGCTCAGTCCTACCAGCTCTGCATCATTCGCATCCAGGCAGGTTGTTTCCGTATCAAAGCTGATCTCTTTGTGCTGCTTCAGCTTTTCTATCAATTCATTGATGGCTTCATCTGTTTCGGCTACTATATAATTGTGCGGCGTATTGGAAGCATTGAACTCTGCAATCAGTCCCGCGGTGATATCTACTGGTTCGGGTAGCAGCTTTTCAGGAGGAACCGTACAGTTGGCGCCATCGCCTCCAAACAAGTCCTGCTGTACGCCATTAGTGGAATTGGCGGGTTTCTTTTTTGTGGTGTCTTCAAAGGCGTTGAACTCTTCGCCCAGTATGCGCTTGCCCAGCGTTTTAAATTCCAGCTCGGCAAATACATCGCGCAGCGCGTCTTTATTCCATTCTTTCAAACGGAAATCTTCTGCATGAAAATTAACGGGTACGTGCGTAATGATGGTCGCCAGCTTTTTACTAATGATAGCCGACTCTCTTCCGTTTCTTATTTTTTCACCCAGTGCTCCCTTGATGTTATCTGCATTGGCCAGCACGCTTTCCAGCGTAGCGTATTCTGCCAGCAACTTCGAAGCTGTTTTTTCGCCCACGCCGGCTATACCGGGGATATTGTCTACAGCATCGCCCATCAGTCCAAGAATATCTATCACCTGCGAAACATCCTTAATGTTCCATTTATCGCAAACCTCTTTTGGCCCAAGTATCTCGGGATTGCTGCCCTGGTAGGGTGGCTTGTATATTTTAATGCGTTCGTCCACCAATTGACCATAGTCCTTGTCCGGGGTAACCATGTACACTTCGTATCCGGCCGCGGCAGCCTGCTTTGACAGCGTGCCTATTACATCGTCTGCTTCGTAGCCGTCCAGCTCAACAACAGGAATATTAAAGCCTGCAATAATGCGCTTGATGTCTGGCAGGGCACTCATCAGGTCTTCAGGCGCTTCCTGGCGATTGGCCTTGTATTCAGTAAAATCGGTATGGCGTTCCGTAGGCGCATGGGTGTCAAAACACACGGCCATGTGGGTAGGTTTTTGGTTATTGATAAGGTCAACCAGGGTAGTGGTAAACCCAAACTGGGCATTGGTGTTGCGGCCCTTGCTGGTAAATCGGGGGTTGCGGATCAGTGCATAATACGCGCGGAAAACCAGCGCCAGGGCATCCAGGAGAAACAGTTTCTGGCTCATGCCGCTAAGTTAGGAAAGGGGAGGCATTGTGCGAGGCAGGTGGATAAGACGGTTTAAAGTTTAAGGTTTGTAGTTTAAGGTTCTCAAATTCTCGATTGTAAGCATGAATTTGAGAACCTTAAACTACAAACCTTAAACTTTAAACTTATTTTGCTAAACGTGCATTCAAAACCTTAGGCTCCAGAGGAGCATCTTTTTGAAAGAAACTGAGATATATGGCGATGCCGAGAACTGAAAAAGCGAATAAATTCATCAATAGTCTTTTGTGCCTTCTTTTCATCGATGGTGGATTTGCCCCTATAACGACAGTTTTTTCTAAATATTTTTTATTAGAAAGAATAAGTAGATATCCTTAGAAGTTTCCCTGTTAACGTATGGTTACCACCCGGTTACTTTCCGGGATTCTCCGACTCTTTTATCTTTTCCAGCACCGATTTCTTCTTGAACAGGCCGATCTTAAAATCGATCTCGTCCCCCTTGCCGCTTTTAGCCCTCACGTACACGCTCATGCCGGTTTTTGCATTTACGCCCTTATTCTCGGGCACATAGTCGGGCTTGCGCTTTTTCAGGTTGTTGAGCGGCACCTGTATTACCAGGTCGGTAGAATCGCCTTTCATGTCGTATAATCCTTCAACGTACATGCTCAGGGCTGTAGACTGTATTTCCATGCGGTTGATGATAATGGATTGCCCTTTTAATTCAAATGTATTTTTGAGCTCTGCGAACTCCAGGTTGGAGAAATCCCTTTTCTTCAGCAGAAAGAACGACATCTTCTGCAAAGGTTCAAAGTTGATCAACTCCCCTTTCATTAAAGAAAGATCGATGGTGCCCTGAAGCGAAGAAGGCACGATGGCTGCACTATTATTATTGATGATGCCTGTAAGGCGAATATCGGTAGTAAGCAGCCCACGGATATTCTCCGAGCTAATGTCATCCAGTCCGAAGTTGTTGAATGCGCGAAACAATTTCGAAATATTGATGCCTTGCAGCTTCGCACGCATATTCAGGTTGCTGTTATTGCCCTGCACATTTTCCAATGCGCCATCCAGGTTCAGCGAACCATCCGCATGCCGCAACGCCACCTGGTTGAACTGCCAGGCATTGTTCGCCAGCAGCACATTTGCTTTTACATCGGTAGCCAGGAAATTTTTATAGCTTACCCTATCTGCCTGCAGGCTCGTATTCATATTGCACAGGTCCATGAACCGGTCAATTGAATTTGAGAGCCGCGTTAGCCTGGCTTTTGCTTTACGCGCTGCTGCTTTTGTGCGCTGCCCTAAGAAACTCTTGAATTGCTGCACATCCAGCGCAGGCATATAGATGGTAGAAGTAAGCTGCAGCTTTCCGGGATCTATGTCCATGAGCGAAAAGAAATTCTTTATTTCCGCATTGATGGTGATAGGCATTTGCTGCACTTTGCCTTTGAGCGATTTAAAGCGGATATCTGAGCTGTCGAAAATAATATCTCCGTTAAATTCACTCAGTTTTATATTCCTGGGCAGGTATTCTATTTCAGCATTGCTGAAGCTGAAGCTGCCGGATATGTAAGGCGATACTTTAGCGCTATCGCCAACAGGCCCGTGATAATATATTTTAGCGCGTGCGTCGCCTTTTATAAAACGGAACGATTCGGTGCCGATAACATCGTCCAGCTTTGACAGATCGGTATTCGATTGAATATCGCAGGTAACCACGGGATACTTCAGGTTCAGTATATCGATGGTATCGCTGGATAAGGGAATGCCCTCCCAATCAGCCTTCAACCCTGTTATACGAATGGCTGAATTTTCATCGGTCTTTGATGTTCCGGTAATATGATTGTTGAAAATTGCATGGAAAGAGCAGTTCTGAAAATTGCCACTGGGTGTTTTCACTTCGTTATCATTCACCCAGATGTTGATGTTCACCACTGGTGTGTCCCGGAACACAGTTCTTCCTGCCAGGTCAGCGGTGATCTTAATGGGTTTTGTGAAATCTACCGAGTCGAGCTTCTTGGCCATAGCAGCTGGTACAAGGCCAATGATCTGCCGGAAAGCAATGCGGTTTGAAGCAAACTGCAAAGTAAAATTCTTTACGCTGTCGAAATGAAAGCCGGCATTGATCACGAATGGCTGTCCGGCGATATTGAGCTCAGCATTTTTCGCGGTAAGCACCCGCGTAGCGGTATCGAAGCGCAACCTGAAATCGCCTTTTATTGTTTTATCTTTCGCATAGCTTCCTTTATCAAGGTTAAACATCAGGTTGTAAATAGTGGCATCCAACTTTGTTTTAAGATTGAACCCACCACTGGATTCATCAATGCCGCAATTCATCTTTCTCACATATATTTCATGCAGCTTCTTTTTAGGGATATCATACATCACCAGTCGCATATTTTTCAGCACTATCCTGTCTGGCAGTGAGCCTGTAAACGACTTACTGGTATCTTTTGCAGAAGAGAGATAACGATTGGTATAAGTGTTACCATCGGTAAATAAGAAAATCTGTCCCTGCTCCATCACTATTTTAGAGGGATGTATCTTACCGGTAAGCAATTGCATCGTAGGAGCGCTTACAAACAGTTTATTTGCCTGCAGCAGTTCATGCTTATGCGTGCTGTACATAGAATCACGCAGGCTCACACTATCCAGTCTTAAGGTAACGTAGGGAAAATTCACCAGGAAGTTCACTCCAAGGTCTTTAATAATAAGCTGTCCTCTCAGCCTTTCATTGGCTGCTTTGGATACCTTGATTAAAAGCTCTGCCTTGTTAAAGCGAACATAAATGTAAATAGCGGCCCATAATAACAGCATGATCAGGACTGCTGCCGATACAATTCTCAATAATATTCTCCAATAGCGCTGCCAGAGGGTTTGCAGGGGTTTCACGTGTTCCATTGAGGTAAGGTATTCAATTATCGTACCTCTGGGACTACTTCTTCATCTCCGCTGCCATCTTCTGCAAGCCAAACATCTCATCCCTAAGCCTTGCGGCTTCCATGAAATCCAGGTCGCGGGCGGCTTTTTCCATTTGCTTTTTGGTGGCTGCAATGGCTTTCTCCAATTGGGGAATGGTTTTGTAGGTTTCCTGGTCTTCGGCTGCAATGCTTATCACCCCATCTGAATCGGTAGCGTAAGGCGAAGCAGGATCATAACCACGGATATCCAGCACAGAGGTCTGGGCAAACACCTGGTCCTTGGATTTTATGATGGTACGCGGCGTAATGCCATGTTCAATATTATAAGCAACCTGCTT
Organism: Chitinophagaceae bacterium; assembly: GCA_049689695.1. Taxonomy (GTDB): domain Bacteria; phylum Bacteroidota; class Bacteroidia; order Chitinophagales; family Chitinophagaceae; genus DASPKM01. The sequence continues at coordinate 16,779 of JBAVMD010000927.1, forward strand.
TTCACGGCGGCGGGTGGTTTCGTCGATGGTCTTTCGCATGCTGTCCGTCATAATATCGGCATAAAAGATCACCAGTCCGTCTACGTTCCGTGCGGCGCGGCCGGCTGTCTGCGTAAGCGAACGCTCATTGCGCAGGAAGCCTTCCTTATCTGCATCAAGAATTGCAACCAAAGATACTTCCGGCAGATCCAGGCCCTCACGCAGCAGGTTTACCCCAACCAGCACGTCTATAACTCCTAACCGAAGCTGCCGCAGGATCTCCACACGTTCCAGTGTATCTACTTCGCTGTGGATGTATTTTGATTTTATATTGATGCGGTGCAGGTACTTGTCCAGTTCTTCAGCCATTCGTTTGGTGAGGGTGGTCACCAGTATACGATCGCCTTTCTTTATTCGTTTATCGATCTCATTCAACAGGTCGTCTATCTGGTTTACAGACGGACGTATTTCGATAGGCGGGTCAAGCAGCCCGGTAGGCCTTACCACCTGTTCCACCACTACGCCTTCTGTTTTTTCCAGTTCATAATCGCCCGGCGTGGCCGATACAAATACCACCTGGTTCATCATGGATTCAAACTCGTGAAAATTCAAGGGCCGGTTGTCCAGGGC
>JBAVMD010000928.1:0-16294 GCA_049689695.1 Chitinophagaceae bacterium
ACACAATCACGCATGAAAATAGATTTTGCTAAATATCACGACGGTCTGGTTCCTGCGATAGTTCAGGATTTCAAAACGCAGAAGGTGCTGATGCTGGGCTTCATGAATGAAGAAGCGTTTAAAAAGACCGAAGAAACGGGCATGGTTACGTTTTATAGCCGTTCTAAAAAAAGGCTGTGGACCAAGGGCGAGGAAAGCGGCCATCATTTAATGCTGCGCCAGCTTTTGCCGGATTGCGATCACGATACTTTGCTCATTAAGGCCGAACCCAATGGGCCTGTCTGCCATACCGGCGCGGATACCTGCTGGAGCGAGCGGAACCATTCAGAAGATTTTCTGTTTTACCTGGAAGACATCATAAGACTGCGGCGGAAAGCGCTGCCCGAGAACTCGTACGTGTCGCGTTTATTTAGCGAGGGCATCAATAAAATTGCGCAGAAGGTTGGGGAAGAAGCGGTTGAGCTGGTGATAGAATCGAAGGATAATAATAAAAACCTGTTCCTCGCCGAAGCTGCCGATCTTATGTTCCATTTTTTGGTTTTGCTTAACGCTAAAGGCTATAATTTGCAGGATGTTATCAACGTTCTACAGGATAGACACTCAAAATAACCCGTACATGAGATCCTTTTTTCTGGCAGTATTGTGTTTTCCCATGCTGCTCAACGCGCAGCAATCAAAAAAACAGGTTGAGATCATTGGCACAGTTAGCGGTCTACCGGAAAATTCACTGGTATACCTGGCCGACGCCAATGAGCCTACGGATACGCTGGCCAAGGCTAAAACAACGGCCGATGGCAAGTTCGTTTTAAAAGGCGCCATCGATGAGCCTAACCTGCATCATCTGGTTTTTCCTAAAAGCAATAAGAAAGCGCTGCTCTTCATTGGCGGCGGTAAAATAAATGTGCAGGGCGATATCAGCAACCTGCTCAAGATAAAAGTTACCGGCTCTCCCACGCACGAGGATTTTGCCGCTTTTCAAACGCATTTCAATCCCATTTTTGAAAGACTTCAAAAGTCTTCTGTACCTAATTCGGGCGTAACATTTACGCAAACGGATTATGAAGCGCTGGAAAAAAAGCTCGACAGCTTTATTATGGCCAATAAGGATTCGTATGTTGCTCCGTTTGTGATAGTTGTTACTTCGCAGCTGACGGATGATATGGGTTTGATGGAGAAAAGATACACTGCATTGAATAAAGATATCCAGCAGGGTTTTTTTGGAAAGTATGTGAAGGAAATGATCGACGACAGCAAGATCGGCGCTATCGGCAGCGAAGCTATCGATTTCACGCAGAACGATACAACCGGCAAGCCCGTTACACTTTCTTCTTTCCGCGGCAAATATGTGCTGGTAGATTTCTGGGCAAGCTGGTGCGGCCCCTGTCGTGCAGAGAATCCCAACGTGGTAGCGGCTTACAATAAATTCCGCAATAAGAATTTTACCATATTAGGTGTTTCGCTGGACCGTGCAAAAGCGAATTGGATACAGGCTATTCATGATGATAACCTTGCCTGGACACAAGTAAGCGACCTTAAATTCTGGAGCAACGAAGTAGCTACCAAATATAAAATACAAAGCATTCCGCAAAATTTCCTGATAGGCCCTGATGGAAAGATAGTAGCAAAGAACCTGAGGGGTGAGGCGCTGGAGAGTAAGTTGTGTGAGTTGTTGGGATGTAATTAGCGAATTAGCAAATATGAAAATGGCTCAATTGCTCAATGAAACAGCCGGCTGTTCATTGAGCAATTGAGCCATTTTCATATTTGCTAATTACAGATTAGCGTCTTTCCCCGCCTCCAGCTTCTTGATCATTCCTTCCACATTCGTTTTGTTCTGCTGGTTAGGCGCTGTTGTAAGCGCCTGCTGTGCATATTTGAGTGCAGTCTTATAATCGCCAACGGCAGAATACCCTCTTGCCAATCCCATAGTAGTAGTAAACTGGTTAGGATTTTTAGAAGCATTCAATTTAAATACTTCGAGCGCTTCTTTGTTTTTCTTTTGCGCCAGCAACTGACGGCCGTATTGGTGGATCTGGTTCATATTTCCAAGAGGAAGCGCAGTTTTCATCAATGCCTCGGCTTCCGCTGTTTTTCCCATCTTCTCCAATATCATGGCTTTGGTGGCTTGTGGCTGAAAATTGGTATTGCCGCCGAATATCGGTCCTGATGCGCTGTCTGCCCATTGCAATGCCTGCTCAAGGTTTACACCGTTCTGCAACGACCATTGCGCTGCCTGGTCCCAGGTTTGCCAGGTAAAGCCTTTATCTGTACGCAGTTCCGACCTGATTGAAGCGAGTTGCGTTTTAATAAGGTCTACTTCTACTTTAAAAGGAATGCTCAATTTTTCCCATTGCAGGTTGACCGTTGCGCCACTCGGCGTTTGATCGGTAAACTCATATTTAAGCCATTCAACTGATTTATCCAATATCTGCGGCCGCACTTTCACGCGCAACGCATCTTCTTTATCGTCATAAAAATAGCTGCCCCATGATCCTGAGTTCTTAGAAAATATTACAGTGGATTCATTGCGGTCGAAAGCAACGAACAAACCATATTTTCCTGCGGGCAGGTCTTTGCCTTCGATCTTTACATCAGTTGAAAAGCTGATGGTGGTGTTCTCATTAGAGCCCGCGCGCCAGGGTGCAGACTTACTGCTGCCAAAGCCCTGGTCAACAAAGCCGGTGTGCACCAACTCTCCCCAGATATGTCCATCGCGGCCTTTCACGCCGGGGCGATCGTACGTTATAACTACGTCTGTAATACCAATACGCTCACCCACAAAGGCTTTTTTGTTTCCGCCGCTGGGCGTTGTGGTAAGTGTTTGTGCAGATAAAGAAAACGATAACAGCAAAGCTGCGCTGCAGCTCAGCAAAAACCTGGTGCGTCTCATGGCAAATGTTTTAATAATATAAATCTACTGCCTCTGGAGAAGTTGGCGCAGGTAATTTGATTGATGAACGGCGGTCAGAAAGGGCGGTCAATGGCAATGATGAATGGCTGTTTCAGATTTTTTCTTTTTTGCCTGATTGAATACTGCGGTAAATAGCTTCTACTACTTTCATATCTTTTCTGCCTTCTTCGCCCGGGACACGCGTGGGTTTGTTTTGCGTGATGCATTGAGCGAAATCGTCCATTTGTGCAGCCTGCTGGTTGATGTTCGGAAAGCGCATAGGGCCTTCAGGTGTTTTGCCTTCCATGCCGCCGTAGCGGTAAGCGCTGGATAATTCGTAACTGCCTTTTTCTGCTCTTACTTTTAAATGATTCAGGTTTTTGTTATAACTGGATTGTCCCTTTGCAATACAACCAGAAGGAAATTCTAATTCAAAATAAATGGTCTCATCTACTTCCTTAAAAAGATCGGGCTTTGTTTTTTCCTCGCGTGCAGTGACGGCAAGAGGTTCTTCGCCGGTTACGTATCGTGCGCCTTGTATGGCATATACGCCCATGTCCATTAAGCCGCCGCCGCCTGCAAGCGCTTTTTTCAATCGCCATGCATTGGGATCGCCGCCGTAAGTAAATCCATTTGCGCAATCTATTTCCAGCGGCTTTCCATAGATCTCCTGCTGGCCCAGCCGCATCATTTCCTGGTTGTATGGTTCAAAATGCAGGCGATAGCCAATGGACAACATGCGGTTGGCTTTTTTACAGGCCGCTATCATTTCATCACATTCCTGCACATTCAAAGCCATCGGCTTTTCACAGATCACATGCTTGCCTGCCAGCACCGCGCGAATGGTAAATTCTTTGTGCATCGCAATAGGAAGCACTACATAAACAATATCGATGTCAGGATTGTCTTTAATGCTGTCGAAATTCTGGTAGTTATAAATGTTCTTTGTCGGAATATCATAGCGGGCTGCCCAGCTTTTTTCTTTTGCAGGTGTTCCTGTTACGATGCCTGCAAGATGGCAATGCTTTGTTTCCAAAAGGGCAGGAGCTAATTGTCCGCCGGCATAACCGCCTAATCCTACCAGCGCAATACCGAGCCCGTTCTTCTTATTTTTTTGTGCTGCGCACGAATTTGTCGAGATAAGTGATGCTGCGCCTATACCAATGCCAAGGGCATGTAGAAATTTGCGGCGGGAGTAGGGTTGTTGTGGCATGGTGTTGATTGTTTACTCCAACTGTCGTTTATACAATTGAATGGTGTTCTCGAATCCGAGGTAAAGAGCGTCGCATATCAAAGCATGGCCGATGGATACTTCATCGAGGCCGGGGATATTCTGCACGAAATATTGCAGGTTGTGCAGGTCGAGGTCGTGGCCTGCATTCAATCCAAGCCCAAGTTCTTTCGCCCGCTTTGCTGCATCAATGTAAGGGGCTATGGCGTCTTCGCGGTCGTCGTGATATTTTTTCGCATATGCCTCGGTGTACAGCTCAATGCGGTCTGTGCCGGTTTGCGCGGCGCCTTCTACCATGGCCACATCAGGATCAACAAAGATCGAAACACGGATGCCTGCTTTTTTAAAAACAGCTATGATCTCGTGCAGGTACTTCTGGTGAACAACAGTGTTCCATCCATGATCGCTGGTTACCTGGTTCAATGCATCAGGCACAAGCGTTACCTGGTGAGGCTTTACTTCCAGCACGAGGTCTACAAACTTTTGTTCTTTAGGATTGCCTTCGATGTTGAATTCCGTTGTAATGATCTTGCGGATGTCGCGCACATCCTGGTAACGGATGTGCCGTTCATCAGGACGCGGATGCACCGTAATACCATCGGCCCCGTACTCCTGTGCAAACTCGGCTGCCTTGATGAGATCGGGGTTATTGCCGCCGCGACTATTGCGAAGCGTTGCAAATTTGTTGATGTTAACACTGAGGCTGGTCATTCCTCAAAGTTAAACGATGGATTTAATAGGTTGAGTTGTTTCTATTCTTTAAGCAGTTCCGTGCTGTAGAGAATGCCTTCGTTCTGGTCTTTCAGCTCTACAAGGTAAGGACCGGCATTCAGGCGTTCCAGGTTATCGAGGATGATCTTGTTCATGCCACTTACCAGTTTCCAGTAACTCATTTTAATCACCTTGCCAGTAGGGTTGTAAAGGCGGAATATCACTTGTTCGTTCTGTTCACAAACAACTTCCAGCGAAATACTCGAGCCGAAAGGACTAGGGTAGGCTCGCACTTTCAAGTTCATAGTAGGTTTGGGTTTATTTGGGGGTTCAAATCATGCCTTAGGTAACTAACAATAATTCAATCTTTTATGTCTATTTTTTTACAAACTACTACCCGGCAAAAGCAAAATAATTAATAATTGAAACAAAAAACACCGTATAAATACGGTCTTTTGGGTAACAAGTACATATTTGACTTTGGTCAATCGGAAACGGGGTCATTAGGTTATCATTCATTTGGTCATTAAGTCATTGGTCATTGGGTCACCTGGTCATTGCAGATGAATAGTCGTATTTAGTAAGGGGCGGGGAACATAACATTGAAAATAATTGCTATCCAACAATGACCTACTGCCCCAATGACCAATGACCAATTGACCCTTCTTCAAAATCTGGCAACAAGCTTCAGATTCAACAGCCGTGGGGTAAGCCGGTTGGGCATGGCAAAAACAGTGTTGGAAAAATCTTTGATCAGGAGGTAGGAAATGGTGTTGGGACGATCGATGAGGTTGAACACTTCCAGGCTGGCCCAGATGTTCTCAAAATTGCGGAATGGGTTATGGCTGCGGCGATTGCTCTTTTCACTGTCAAGCAGCAGCACACTAAAGCCAATGTCTATACGAATGTAAGGCTCTATTACCAGCGCGTTCCTGTACCTGACACTGCCGGGAATATTATAGGGCATATTGCTGCCGTATAAAAAGTTCAGGAACACTTTGAAGTTCTTATTAGTAGTAAGGTAGTCCTGCAAAAAAAGCCCGAACGTAAGAAAGCGGTCTGTTGGTCTTCTCAGCCAGCCGCCGCTGGTGAGTGAGCTGTCTATAACAGCGTTGTTCGAATCCAGTTCGTAATTGTAGTAAGTATCGTTGTCAAGGTCTTCGCGTGTGCGCATGAAGCCGAGGCTGATCCAGCTTTCCGCATCTTTTACCAGTTCGCCAAACAGGCGCAGCTCAAGGCCCGCTGCATAAGCTTTTGCACGGTTCTCGCCGAAGTAGCGGATGCGCACATTATCTATATCATACGGTATCACGTTCGTCATGTGCTTATAATAGGCCTCCGCAGTAAAACGAAACGGACGGTTGCCCGTCTTGAAATTATAGTCCATACCCGCCACCGCCTGCAGGCTGCGTTGCGCTTTTACATCTTTATTTACTGAGCCATCGTACCTCCGCAATTCACGATAGAATGGGGGCTGATGATAAGCGCCCAATGCACCGCGGAAAATGATGTCTGACCGCCAGTTCGCCGGCTTCCAGGAAATGCCGAGGCGGGGCGACAGCAGCAATTCATTATTGAGATTATTGTAATTATACCGCAGCCCTGCCTGAAGCATGATGCCGGTAGAATCTTTAAAGCGAAGATTGTCCTGCACATAACCGCTGAGGCGGATGATATCGAGATCAGCGGTTGACTTGAGCACCTTGTTCAACAAAAGCTGCGAAGGATTGTATGGAAGATTATAACCGGCGGAATCCTGCAGCTCCCATTCGTTCAGTTTATCGCTGATGGTCTGCCGCTCTATGCTCTGCCCCCATTGAATGTAATGACGGCCTTTGTCGAGCGAACCTTTATGCGATGCGTTGAGCACTACAATATTCAGCTTGTTGCGTGCGAAGGTCTGGTATATGCCCGCGCCCAATGGATTATTGATAAGACCGAAATCGGCCTTGCTTTTATCGAATTCTCTTTCGCCGAAAAGATAAGCGCCGGAAATGTCGATCGATTCTTTTTCATTGTTCTCAAACCGCGATACCATCCATTTTAACCGGAGGTTCCTGCGCACCTGCTGCGTAGCGGCCAGGCCGATCATATTGGTGAAGTAGCGATCCTCTTCCTTTCCTTCGAAAAAAATATCCAGCCCCAGGTTGGCGCTGAAAAAAGGCGAGAATACGGAAGACGTGAGCTGGCTGAAAGCGGGAATGAGGGTGAATTTTGTTTGCGAAATATTGCCCAGCAATTCCAGCGACCAGCGGTTATTTATTTGATAATTGAGCGATGCCTGAAGGTCTGACGATGAAGGAACATAGTTGCCCTGTGTTTCCTGGCTGCTCAAAAGGTTCCTGTTGCTGCGGTTGCGAACGCCTACCAGGTAACTGAATTTTTCTTTTGCCGTGCTGCCTTCCAGGTGAAAGCCCTGTTCCAGCAGGCTTATGTAAGCAGATCCACCAAAGCTTCTCGGTTTTTTATACTGGATATCGAGCACAGAGCTCATTTTATCACCATACCTCGCCTGGAAACCACCATTGTAAAAATTTACATTACGCGCCAGTTCGGGATTAATGAAGCTGAGCCCTTCCTGCTGTCCGCTGCGCACGAGGTATGGACGAAATACCTCGAAGTCGTTCACGTAGATCAGGTTCTCATCATAATTGCCGCCGCGCACCGCATACTGCGAAGTGAGTTCATTATTGCTGCCTACAAATACTTTGATGAGGCTTTCAATGCCGCCGGTGGGAGAAGGGATGTTGAGTGCAGCTTTAGGATTAAGGCGTACCAGGCCGGCTTCCCGCCGTTCACGTTCATCGGTGACCACCACCTGTTCTAACTGGCGTGCGCCGCGTTCCATTCTTACAACGATGCGTTCTTCTTCCTTATCGTTCAATAAAAAATTTCTTTGCTCGGTTTTGTAGCCGGTAAAAGTAAATACCAGCGCAAAGGCGCGATCGGCAGGCACCTGGATGCGAAAGGAACCGGAATCATTGGTGATGATGCCTGACTGGCGGCCAAGGATAACAACGGAAACATCAGGGAGGGGCTTTTCGTTCTCATCAACTACTTTACCCGAAACAGTCGCGGATCTTTTTTGTGCAAAAGACAATTGGCAAAGGGTAACAAGTATGAAGAGGAAGCAAAGGGACTTCACGGGTTGGGTTTGTTGTGTTCGAAAGTAAGGAATTAAGATGCAAGGAACAAGGCACAAGGTACAAGGAACAAGGCACAGTGTCATTTACTTTACGACTTACGTGAGTCGTTGAGAAAATTATACTCTCCCCATGCGCAAAAACAGTGGGAATTCAAATACGATCGTTTCTGTTTTCCAGAAAGGCCTGAGTTGCTCAATAAAGGCGTCAATCGGATTATGACCATGCACCGCTATGTATTTCTGTGTGGCAGACCAGGAATTGAGGTATCCTTCAAGCGCATCAATTGTCCATTGGCAATGGATAAAGAATTTTTTTTCTGCGGGGATCTCTTTAAAGTCAAAATACACATCACGGTATTCATTGTCTATCTGTTTCCTGGCTTCATCCCAGTACGGACCGGTTTCAAGGTAAAAAGATTGCAGCAGCTCATCCACTGCTTCATCCCGCGCAATGCACATGGAATAACACCATACCGCCACCAACGCTCCCTGCCTGCATACGCGCTTCGCTTCCCGGCAAAATGCGGGCTGGTCAAACCAATGATAGGCCTGCGCCACGGTTACGAGATCAAAGCTGTTATCCGCAAACCCGGTATGTTCCGCAGGGCTCTGGCTGTAAATAACTTTAGGATGAGGCTTTGCATGCTTCAATTGCTCCGCGCTAAGGTCTGTTGCAAATACCTGGTCAAACTGTGTTGCGATCAGCTGCGCCGCCTGACCGTTGCCGGTTGCGCAATCCCATGCGATATCACGGTCATGGGCAAATGAAATGATGTATTCGATGAATTCGTGCGGATAGCCGGGCCTTGATCTTGCATACTCGGCCGCCTGTTTAGAAAATAGGTCTTTAGCCATGCGGTGAGTGCTCAGAGATTTTTTAGCTGGTGAATGGTTTGAATGGGATCATTCGATCTGAAAACCGTGTTGCCTGCCACCAGTACATGCGCGCCTGCATCAACAATGGCTTTTGCATTTTGCAGCGTTACGCCTCCATCTATTTCGATCTTTACGGGCAAACCCTGTTCATCTATCATGCGCCGCAATTCTTTTATTTTCTGAAGTGTATGCGGTATGAACGATTGGCCGCCGAAACCCGGGTTTACGCTCATCATGCAAACAACATCAATTTCATGCAGTACATCTTTCAGCACATTCACGGGTGTATGCGGGTTGATGGCCACACCGGCCTGCATGCCAAGCGATTTTATCTGCTCTATGTTCCGGTGCAAATGATCGCATGCCTCGTAATGAACGGTAAGTATATCGGCCCCGGCGCGTTTAAATGCCTCTGCATACCTCTCGGGCTCGAGTATCATGAGATGAACGTCGCAGATCTTTTTAGCTGCCTTGCGGATGTACTCAATAACAGGAATACCGAAGCTGATATTGGGAACGAATCTTCCATCCATTACATCCAGGTGAAACCAATCTGCTTCACTTTGATTGACCATTTCACATTCTGCCTGCAGGTTGAGGAAGTTTGACGCTAAGAGGGAGGGAGCAATGAGGGGCATTTTTGAATTTGGGATTTTTTAATTTATGATTTACGATTTAAGCATCAAGTAACAAATGATAAGCAGCAAAGAAAATTTAAAAATTAAACAGTGAACAATTATTCATGAACTCACTGTCATTCCGAACCCCGCAGCAACATCTCACAATAGCAAGAGGCGGGGTGAAGAATCGAGAGCAACAGCGATTCAATTCTCGATTCCTCACCCCGCTTGTTGGCTCTGTGCGTTCATGCTGCGGGGTTCGGAATGACAGTGAGTTGTAAAGTAAACAATTCATTTTTTCTTTGCTCACAGCTCGCCGCTCACAGCTCACAACTTATTTCTTCCTCAACCTATCAATACCCCGTTTCGCTTCCACAAACTGCCTGTCCAGCGCATAAGCCCTGATATAATTATCCATCGCCTCTTCAGTTTTTCCCACAGACTCATAACAGCGTCCCTGCCAGTAATACGCATCAGGATTGGTTGTGGCAACCGTAGCCGCCATCTTAAAAGTTTCCAATGCCTCATCTATATTCTTTTCTTCGAACAAAATAATTCCTTTCTCTATATAGGCATCAGCAAATTTGTAGTCGATGCGAATGATCTTGTCAAACTGTTCTCTCGCCTGTTGATGTTGTCCCGTATTTGAATAATAGATCCCTTTAATAAATATGGGATCGATGTTCTCCGGCTGATCATCCTTGCTTAAGAGGTCATCTGCAATTGTAAGCGCAAGGGGATTTTTTGTTTCCGCATACAGGTTGGCCAGTGCAAGCCCGTTCATGCTCAGCGGTTGCAGGGCATACGACCTTGCCAGCGCATTTATGGCCGCGGCGGTATCGTTGCCTTCCAATAACATCAGTCCTTTCTCGTACCAGGCTTCAAAATTGGTGGAATCCTGCTGCAGTATGCTGTCGTACTGCGCCAGTGCATCCTGGTTTCGCCCGCTTTGCAGGTAGGCTTCACTGAGGCGCCTTCTGAAATCAGCATTTTCAGGAAAGCGTTTTACCCCGCTTTGCAGAAGCCGCACCGCCTCCCGGGGCTTGTTCACCAAAAACAGGTTGGACACATAAGACATCAGGAGATTTTCCGAAGAATCCCGTTGCCAGGCTTTTGCATAGTCCTGGTTTGCCAGTTCGTGAAGATTGTGCTGCGACAGCAATTCTGCCCTGCGTACCAACAGGCCGGCATCGTCAGGGAATTTCTTTATACTGTCCGTTATAGTAGCGAAGGGAGCTTTCTCCAGCACACCCTTATCTTGTTTTCCGGTACAGCCTGCCAGTAAGATAACCGCTATTAACCAACGCATCGTTTTCCAACTAACCATGCGCAAAACTAACCGATTTTGGGAATTGTGATTGTGACAATAACCTGACCAACTGTTTTTTAACTAAGCTAACTTTGCAGCGCTTTATAAACGTCTGAAATGAAAAAACTTATCCCGGTCAATCCGGTACTGGCTCTTGCAATAGTCCTGCTGGCATTTTCCAATGCCACCCGGTCCCAGGGGCCGCCCCGCGCTGCAGATACGCTTCATTATCCTGAAGAAAAGAATTTTCGCAATATCCGCCAGCTTACGTTTGGCGGTGATAACGCCGAAGCTTATTGGAGCTATGATAGCAAGCATATTGTTTTTCAGCGTACTTCCATGAAAGACGGGATTCCATGCGACCAGATATATGTAGGAAAGCTGCCGGAAACGCCGGGCGAGCCATTTACCTATAAACGCATAAGCAGTGGCAAGGGGCGCACTACCTGCGCATTCTTTACAAAAGATAATAAGCACATTGTTTACGGCTCTACTCACCTCGGAGGCGATGAGTGCCCGCCCATACCCGACCGCAGCAAATACGGCAACAGGTACATCTGGCCCATCTATGCCAGCTACGATATTTTCATGGCCGATCTTGACGGCAACATTAAAAAGCAATTGACAAACACACCGGGATATGATGCGGAAGCAACCTTGTCTCCCGATGGGAAAAAGATGCTGTTTACTTCCACCCGGGATGGCGACCTTGATCTTTACTGCATGGACATGAAGTCAGAGAAAGTAAAACGCATCACCACGCAGTTGGGATACGATGGAGGCGCATGGTTCAGCAACGATGGCAAAAAGATCATCTGGCGCGCCAGCCGTCCTAAAACGGAAGCCGAAGTAAAAGAATACAAGGAACTGCTCGCAGAAGGATTGGTAGCGCCTACAAATATGGAAGTATGGGTGGCCAATGCAGACGGCAGCGATGCGAAACAGATCACTCAGCTTGGACAGGCCAACTGGGCGCCTAATTTTATGCCCGATGGCCGCGTGATCTTTTGCAGCAATCATGAATACAAAAGAGGTTTCCCCTTCAATATGTACACAATGAATGCGGATGGCAGCAATATTGTAAAGATCAGCCGCGACAAAGGGTTTGATGCATTCCCTATGTTCAGCCCGGATGGAAAGAAGATCATTTTCTGCAGCAACAGGAACAATGGAGGAACGAGGGACACGAATATTTTTGTGGCGGATTGGGTTGAATAAGTCATTTGGTCATTGGGTCAATGGTCAATGGTCAGTAGGTCATTAAGTCATTGGGTCATTAAGTAAAAGCGAACGTCAAAAGTCAGGCACCTTGTTTGATTTTTGACATTTGACATTTACACAATGACTTAATGACCTACTGACCAATGACCTAATGACCCAATGACCCAATGACCAATTTACTTCCTGACCCAATGACTTCCTTAGCTTTGCCCAATGAGTGAAATTGTAACAATTACGCTGAACCCAGCGATTGATAAGCATTATACGGTAGACCGGCTTGCACCTGAGCATAAATTGCGTGTTGCCAATCCACGGGTTGACCCCGGCGGCGGTGGCATCAATGTTTCCAAAGCATTGAAAGAGCTAGGCGGTAATTCACTCGCCGTTTTTTTTGCCGGCGGCATGAACGGCGATTACCTCCAGCAATTGCTGAAGGCCCAACAGCTCGATATCTATCCCATCATTATACAGGGCGAAACAAGAGAAAGCATAGTGATCACCGAGGAGTCGACCGGTAAAGAGTTCCGCATTGTGGTGGAAGGGCCGGAAATAGGGATGGATGCATTTAATAAAGTAATCGGGCAATTATCAGCCGTTAAACCCGCTTATGTTGTGGCCAGCGGCAGCATACCGAAAGGATTGCCTGGAGATATTTTTGCTAAGCTTGCAAAAGAAGTAAAGGCGCTGGGCGCCCGCTTCATTCTCGATACATCGGGCGATGCTTTAAAACAGGCGGTGAATGAAGGGGTGTACTTGCTAAAACCCAACCTGAAAGAATTGTCGAATCTTGTGGGTGTTGAATCTTTGCAATTGGAAGATGTGGATGATGCAGCCCTTGAGTTGATCAATAAAGGCAGTTGTGAAGTGGTGGTAGTTTCATTAAGTTCTTCAGGCGCGATGGTAGTAACTAAGGATGGATGGCATCACATACCTGCGCCAACGGTAGAGCGTAAAAGCACGGTGGGCGCGGGCGATAGCATGGTAGCCGGCATGGTATGGTCCCTGGTGCAGGGAAAATCATTTACAGATATGGCTCAGGTAGGCGTTGCCTGCGGAACCGCGGCAACCATGAGCCCGGGAACACAATTATTCAGGAAAGAAGATGTAGAGAAATTGTTGAGATGGATTGAAAATAGAAAATAGGTTCGTGAAAATAATTTCACGCAAAGACGCAAAGAAGGACGCAGAGGCGCAAGGAAAGCTTCGCGTGAAACCCTATGAAATGAAATCCCTTAGCTTTGCTGCACTAAAACAAACCAACCAACATGGAGACCGGTATTCTGCATCTGCACAATGTGCTTCGCTGGGTTATTCTTTTACTGCTTGTGATTGCCATTATCAAAAGCTTTTCCGGAATGAGCGGCAACAGGCCGTTTACCAATGGCGACAAAAAGCTGGGATTGTTCCTGATGATATCCGCACACATAATGCTGCTGATAGGCTTGTATCAATGGCTGGGCGGACGTTATGGACTGCTTACCAATTCAGTTCCTGAAGGCGTGAGCATTATGAAAGATAAATTTTACCGCTTTTTCCTCGTAGAACATCCTTTAGCGATGTTCATAGCCATTATGCTGATCACTATCGGCCGCGGGCAATCGAAGAAAAATATCAGTGACGGAGCAAAGCATAAGAAAACTTTCTGGTTTTATTTCGCGGCGCTTATTTTCATCCTGGCTGCTGTGCCGTGGCCTTTCAGGGAAGTGGTGGCAAGGCCGTGGTTCCCGGGAGTAAATTAATAAAAGGGAACGCGGATTATCAGGATCGGTTATGATCTGTTAAGATGAGTTGCTGCCATTTCTAAAAGACTAAACAACTAAAAGGACTGATCATAAAAAATCTTAACCGATCCTGATAATCCGCGTTCCGTTTTTATTATTTGTCCTGCCTGGAAAATATCTTGCTCACGATCTTCCACTCGCCATTGATCTTTAGCAGATTCATGTAATCGTACAAGATCGCCTTTTCTGTTTCAATCTTTATCTTGGCTTGCGCTGCAAGTCCTTCTACATTCAGTGATACGATCTCGATCTTCCTGTTGTTCGGTGCACTTGTATTTCCTTTTACCCTTGCGATGAAATCTGCAATAGGTACATCTTTGAATTCTTTTGACTGTGCATCTATGTACTTCATGCTGGCAGATGGATGGAAAGCTTTTTCCACGCGGTCGCCCTGGCCGCTCATGTAGTTCTGCAGGCATTCGCGTACGCCGACTTCGTCCTGGTTCTGTGCAAAGGCAACAGAAAATAAAAGAAAGCTTGCGAAGAGAAGTGAAGTTGCTTTTTTCATGGTTATGGTAATTATTGATTATTAGAAATGCTATACAATTTGTTTTGCTGCCGCAATGAAGGCCTGCATTTCGGGCATGGTGCCGATAGTAATGCGCGTCCATTTTCCATTTTCTTCAATGAGCCGCAGCGCCAATACATTTTTCTTTTTCATTTCTTCCATCCAGTTGCCAGTGTACGAGCCGAGCGAATGGTAAAGAAAATTTGTAGATGATGGAATGCATTCAAATCCAAGTGATTTCAATTCCTTCATCGTGTAATCGCCTGCTTCACGGTTTAATGATACAGTTGATTTTACAAAATCCTTATCCTCCAGGGATGCGATGGCCCCAGCTATTGAAACCGCGCTTACGTCGCCATTGGGCCAGGGAAGCAGCCGCTCTAATTTTACAATGGTGTCAGGATGCGCCAGCGCATAACCTATACGGGCGCCTGCAAGGCCATATATCTTTGAAAAAGTTTTAGCGATCAACAGATTTTTGTTGGATGCAACCATACCGGAAAGAGTAGGCTGGTCGCAATATTCAGTATAAGCTTCATCCAGCAGCACCATGCATTTTTTGCTGGCTTCTTCAATAAAAGCTTTTACATCAGCCGAAGGCAGTACCGTGCCGGTTGGATTATTCGGGTTGCATAAAAATACAAGGCGGGTTGAATTATTCATTTTGCTCAGCAGCGGGTTCAGTTCATATTTTTTTGCTGCGCTGAGTGGTACTTTAATGATCTGCACACCTTTTCTTTCTGCTACTCTTATGCATGTTTGAAAAGTAGGTTCTGCCGTAACAAGGTTTCCTTTTTCAAGCGCAGCATAAGTTGCAGCCAATGCAAGTATTTGTGTTGATCCGGCGCCCAGCAGCACGTGGTCACCGCTTAATCCAAAATGTTTCCCTATGTGGTCGCACAGCACAGTAGTGTTATCCAGCGGATACCGGTTGGAAATTGCAACCGCCTCCGCCATGGCCTTACGTGCAAAAGGAGATGGCCCGTAGGGATTTTCATTGGATGTTAGCTTTATAGGGACATCCAGAGGATTACCCGTGTGGCGCGAGACGATCTTTGTATCATTATCTGAAGCAGATAATTTTCCCGCAAAAGTTAAACCTGCAAGGGCCAGCGAGCTTTGCTTAAGCCAGTCGCGGCGGCGAAGGTGGGTTGACATGACGAAAGATTTGATTTGAATAATACAGACCTGCTACAAGCTACACAAAAAACCAGTTATGCATTCTCAAGGCTTTTTTGGCGGTTCAGGAACGGGACGGAAGGCTTCTATCCTCGTTTACCAAGTTCAACCACCTTACAATCCTTAATGTTGTTCCCATCTATCGCAAATGTGATGATAGTTCTCACCAAATGCCATCCCTGCCTGCCCGCAGCGCCGGGGTTCATGTGCAGGCATTGCAGTTTATCGTCGTAAATAACTTTTAGAATGTGCGAATGTCCGCAGATGAAAAGTTTTGCTCCACTTTCGGCAAGCGCCTGTTTAATTTTTGGAGCATAGCGGCCGGGATAGCCACCGATATGTGTCATAAAAACTTTTACTTCTTCACATTGCCAGATTAGTCGCTCGGGGTATACGCTTCTCACATCATAACCATCAACATTGCCGTACACACCTTTAACGGGCAATCCGCTTACCGACGCCATTTGTTCTGCAAGCGCTATGTTGCCAAAATCGCCGGCATGCCAGACCTCATCACAATTTTTAAAATACGTGAACACCTGTTCATCCAGGAAACCATGCGTGTCTGATATAAGGCCGATGCGTGTCATAGGTATACATGTAATTTTATTGACTATTCTAAAAACGTTTCTAAAATTTAATATTTAGGTTTAAATTCAAGAAAATATTGCTTTTATCCATTACAGCTACAATGGCAGAAACTTTGGTTATATCTGATTTAAAAAAATTAAGCTCAGATATTAATAGGATTAAAAACAAAACTACAGTGAAGTTTGAGGTTGAAGGATTTTATTATAATGAGGTTCTAGAGTTATTCAGGAAC
>JBAVMD010000929.1:0-14765 GCA_049689695.1 Chitinophagaceae bacterium
AGCAAAATCTTGAGTGTTTTTAATATCCTCCTTATATTTTAACGCTGCATAAATATAAACGATTAAAAGATGCGTTAATTTTTCGATTACAGTCTTTCTATTCCAGTCGGGAGATTCATGCACTTTATTTCTTGTTAGGAATGAGCTACATAAAAACTCCAAATACTCCGGAGTTCCAATGTAATTGTTCAATTCGCTTTCAGTTAATTGCGGATATCCCCCCCATTGTTGCTGACTCAAAGCACTATTTAAATTTAATAATTTGAATAGTGCCATGAGCTGCTTAGAAAGAATTGAATTTGCATTCTCTAAATTTGCGATTAATGCAATTTTCTTTAAATACGATTCTAAGCTATCAGCAATTATTCGTAGTGGGTTTAATTGTCCAGCGCTAGTAACATACGCTTCATGTAATGCTAATGGTAAAGTTCGATGTAGACCTCCTAATTCGAAATTTCCATACTTTGTATAAATGACTTTCTGGAATAAATCGATGCCTTCTTCAATAGAATTATAAGTTGGAATATTTGTAGCAAAAACGTTTCCTAAATCTCGTTTTATTTCTTCTTTTATTGCTGCCCAATTAATACCCATATTTAAAAGATTAATTATTTGCTCATAAACAATAAATGTCAGAGTATTCTTTTCTCTGTCAATCAATTATACAAATGTGCCTACTAATTTAAGGCAATTCATAACATACAATAATACATTCATACCTAGAAAACATTTTATCGACTATTAACCAATTCATAGGCGTGTAGCGATGAAGTCCCTCAATTCACCAACACCTCATCCACAAACACCCAACCCCTTTCACCTTTCCCCTTATGCCACTTCGGTAACTTAGCCACCGGTTCAGCAATGATCTTTACATATTTTACCGTAGCAGACTTAAACTTGCATTCAAAGTTTTTATTAGAAGAAGGAACATATTTTCCCGGCTGCTGTGGCGTAATCCGCCCCAATAACTTTAAATGCCCCGGATCATCACCACCCCAGATCTCTATTGATTGCGGAGGCATGATGTAAGCGCCAACATCAACCAGGCTACTTAACCCAACGCTTTCAATAGTAACAGGCTTCCCAAAAACAAGCAAACATTCCATCCTGTTCTCACGAAAAGCCACCCAATCACCAAATTGAAAATTGGATTGCCCTTTTTCACGGTCAATCAACAATTTCCCCTGCGGGTCCTGGTATTTTGCATTGGGTTTCGTCAGGTATATGACGGAATCGGGTGTGTAGGCACTCTTGAGAAAACCAACTTCCAGCAGATCACTGCTGATCCATCCTGGCTTGTAAGCTTTAGCCTTGATAGTAGCATTGCTGTTAATGGTTTCATTGCCTTTAAAGACGGCGGAATGAATGCTGTCAGGCTCGCTGCCATCCATTGTATAACGAATGACCGCCCCTTGTATGTAGTGTTTTAATTTTAAAACCACAGGCGTATCGGTAATAAATTTTTGCTCATTCAACAATACCGGCGGCGATAACTTCAAAGAAACCGTATCGCTTTCTGATCCCGTTTCAAAATGGACGGCTTTGAATTTTTCCTTCAGTCTTTCCACATCCCCTTTTGCCACTGAAGTTTTCCAGATATATAATGTCTTTAGATTGGGAAAGGTTTGTATTTGCTCCAGTTGCGATGCGGTCACGTTGGTCCCTGACAAACCCAAACTGCGCAGGAACTTTAATTTTTTCAGCTCCGTCAAATTATTACCGCCGATGCCCGTAAAAGAAAGATTCAGTTGCCGCAGGTTCTCCAATTCACTGATGAATTTTATATCGCCGTCCTGCAATGGCATCCGCGCAAGATTCAGCGATACAATTTGCTTCTTTATTGCGCTCAATTCTTTTAACTGCGCGCTGTTAAACAGGCTGCTGTTAAAAAAACTCACGCTCAATGCCGGAGATTCCAAAGCTTCAGCACTTACCACACGGTTGGCCGTATTTAATTTGCTCACTACCCTAGCATCAGCCGCAGGAAAATCATATACAATAGCATTTGAAGAAGTAAAATTTTTATACGCTATCTGGTAAAGCGTATCTGTTAGCGGCAGGTCTGCCACACGCAATTTAAAGTCTGCGCCTTTGCTGATCCACGCTGCAAGCACTTCCATTTCTTCATCAGTCAATTGCGGCTTGTTCTTTGGCGGCATGTGCTCTTTCTGCGCAAGCGGCAGGTGTATTCTTTGTAACAGCAATCCCAGATCAGCAGCGGTTGTGTCCCATAGCTTTCCATTCTTTCCGCCGCGCAGCAACAGTTCCTCTGTTTCCATCACCAATTCACCTTTTGCTTTCTTGCTGTTATGGCAACCCATGCATTTTTGCTGCAGTATCGGCCTTACCATGTGCTTATACACTTCAGCGTTTTCCAAAGCAACCGTTTGCTGAACGCCTGTGTTGTTGACAGGGCCCAGCAAAAAATCATCACCATGCGTTATGGCGGCTCCGAGATGACCCGTAAATACAATCAGGAATAAAGCAATAATGGAAGCAATGATGGTAGTTGATCTTTTTGCATGCAGGTATTGATGCAACCAATACCAGAATAATGAAAACAATGATACCGCTACCCCACCCCATTTGTGCCACCACAGTGCTTCCGCATCATAACCTTCTTCTTTAGACAAAAACAATCCCATCACAGCCGTGAGCGCAGCCGTAAATGCGGCAAGCGATAATAAGAGTGAACTAAGATTCCTGTAAACATCTGCACCTGTTTTGTTAGAAGGAACTATCATCAGCAGCATTGCATACAAAGCGATCAGCACCAGTGGAAAATGCAATAATAAAGGATGCATCCGGCCAACTACCTGCAACCACGCAGGCAACGCTATCCTGCTCTCGAACAATAATAAAAACAGCAGCAGGCAATTCAAGGCGAAGCTCACATTGAATAATACCGACTTCCAGCCTTGCATGCGGTTATTTGGTTCTGTCATACTACCGGAGAAAGTTTGTAAGGGTAAACCTGCCCTGAATTCCATTGCGCCACATAAATATTCTCTTCATCATCAATGCATACATCGTGCGGGTATTGAAATACTTTAACGGTCTGCTTCATTTCTTCCGGAACATTATTGCTGTATGCCGGCAGGTTGCCACCCAGGCTGGATATTACCTGGTAGTTCTTATCGAGAATAATTACAAATCCTGATTGTTTCCATTGCTGTGATTGAGACTGCAGCACCGCCGCGTATAAATAATCACCATTAATAACCGGACGGCATACCCACGCACCGGGCAAAGGGATCGTGTCAATATATTTTCCCTCCAGCGTATACCGCTTAAAAGCATTCTGCATGCGTGATGTGGCTATCAGGCAGGGATTATTCTTATTTCTATTGTCTATGCATACGCCGTGAGCGTTCAGTAAATATTCCTCTCCATCTCCGCGCCCGCCAAAATGCCGGATGTATTTTCCTTTATGATCGTATTGAACAATAAAATCCTTTCCATAACCATCAGCAACATATATATCCCCGTTAGGTGCTATTACAGTTTCTGTTGGAATGTATTCATCGGCCTTTGTGTACTTGCCCGTTTCTTTGGGATAATCCAATACCATCAACTCCTTTCCATCAACAGTGGTCTTTATTACCTGGTGCCGGCTGTTATCGCAAATGAATAATACATCCTCGCCGTTTTCATCGAACAAAGTGAGTCCATGAGCACCCGGATATTCATGCCCCCATGCCTTGATCAGTTTTCCGCTTCTATCGTAAATGATCACATTGTTCTTTGTTTCATTGGTGAGCAGGATGATGCACCCTAACTTGTCCTGCACCATTTCGTGGCAATCTTTTACAGGATTTTGCGCAGCGTTCAACTGGCTCCATTTTGTATTCAGCCTGTATCGCTTATTGTTATGCCCCAGTATGGTTTCTTCCTGAGTTGCCTTAAGAATGTTTGGCGCACAAAACATGCCGGCGGCAAGAACGGATGATTGCTGGAGGAATTTTTTTCGGTTCATGGATGATTAGCTGATTTGGGTGATTAGCTGATGAGCTGATTTATTTAGGGCTTACGCGATCAATCCTTTTACTAGTTCACCTGAAACGTCTGTTAGCCTGTAACGTCTGCCGAGGTGCTTAAATACCAGTTTTTCATGGTCCAATCCCATCAGGTGTAAAATGGTGGCGTGAAAATCATGCACGTGCACAGGGTCCTTTGCAATGTTGTAGCCAAATTCATCGGTTTCACCATATACACCGGGCTTTACACCGCCTCCCGCCATCCACACGGTAAAACAACGCGGATGATGGTCGCGGCCATAATTTTCTTTGGTCAATTCGCCCTGGCAATAATTGGTACGCCCGAATTCACCACCCCATATCACCAGTGTTTCATCCAGCAAACCTCTTTGCTTCAAATCTGTGATCAATGCAGCCGATGCCTGATCTACATCCTGGCATTGCTTCCTGATCTCTGCCGGCAGATCGTTATGACCATCCCAGCCTTGGTGATACAGTTGCACAAAGCGCACTCCGTTCTCCGATAATTTTCTTGCGAGCAAGCAATTGGCCGCGTAAGTACCCGGCGTTAAACAATCAGGCCCATATAATTTAATAATGTCTTCAGGCTCTTTAGCAAGGTCAGTAACATCCGGCACGGCAGTTTGCATGCGGTAAGCCATTTCATATTGCTGAATTTTGGTGGTGATCTCAGGATCACCGAATTCTTTGTACGATTCTTCATTCAATGCAGATAATTTATCCAGCATCTTCCGGCGTTCATGCCTGTCAATTCCATCAGGATTGTTCAGATACAAAACAGGGCTCTCCCCGCTGCTGAACTGAACGCCCTGGTGAATGGAATCTAAAAATCCATTTGTCCAGAGCTTTGAGTAAACACCTTGGCCGTTGCCTCTTCCTTTTGAAAGCAGCACACAAAACGCAGGCAGGTTTTTGTTTTCACTTCCCAATCCATAACTCACCCACGATCCCATACTGGGTCGGTTGCCCACCTGCGCGCCTGTTTGAAAAAAGGTGAGCGCAGGATCATGATTGATGGCTTCAGTAAACAGCGATCTTATAATGCAGATGTCGTCTGCTACACTGGCAGTATGCGGCAACAGCTCGCTTATCCATGTTCTTGCCTGTCCATATTCATTGAATTTAAAAGCGGTGCCTGCCAGGGGAAATTTTTTCTGATCGGCCGTCATGCCTGTGAGCCGCTGACCCATGCGAATGGATGCGGGAAGGTCCTGCCCATGCATTTGTTGCAGCATCGGCTTATAATCAAACAGATCAAGTTGCGAGGGAGCTCCGTTCTGAAACAAATAAATTACGCGTTTTGCTTTTGGCGCAAAATGCGGCAGTCCAGTCATCACCATTTCTTTTTCATCTCCGCTAAAAAGATCGGGCACCAGCAAAGAGCCTAAAGCAACGCCGCCAATACCAAGGCTGAGCCGCGATAAAAATTTACGGCGGTTGATATTTAAGCTGTGTTCAAGAAATTCATTCTTCATAAAAATTATTTGAACCTACTTCACAATGGCTTCCTCCATATTATAGATCATGTTCACCGTTTTCATCAATGCGCCCAACTGCTGTTGGTTTACTTCTTTATTCAAAGGATATTCGCCTGCTTTTAAAGTAGCAGCGAGATCTAATTTCTTTTGATTGAACAATTGGACCTGGTCGGTATAATAATCTTCCAGCAATTTCAATTCTTTTGCAGACGGGGTGCGACAAATAATACGACGAAAAGATCGCGTAATTTTTTCCGGCACTGATGATTGTTCGCTCAGTAAGTTTTGCGCCAGCACCCTTGAGGCTTCCAGTATGGCGGGATCATTCATCATCACCAAAGCCTGCAAAGGCGTATTGGTCATTAATCTTTTTACTTCGCATTGATCGCGGTTGCTGGCGTCAAACATGCCCATGCCCGGAGGTGGCGCAGTTAGCTTGATGAAATTATACAACCCGCGGCGGTATAACCCCTCGTTGTGGTCTTGCCGGTATACTGCAAGCACTCCCCTTCCTGAAGTGGAAGCTTCCCAAATGCCTTTAGGCTGATAAGGCTTTACACTTGGCCCTCCGATGGTTTTTACCAACAGCCCACTGCTTGCCAGGTACATATCGCGAATAAATTCTGCTTTCAGGCGTTGACGCGGCGAGCGTGATAAATAAATATTATCAGGATCTTTCTTTATTTGTTTATCAGCAATTTTTGCCGATTGGCGATAGGTAGCAGACAGTACAATTTGTTTCACCAGCCGTTTGATGTTCCAATTATGCTCCATGAAATCAACGGCCAGCCAGTCCAGCAGTTCGGGATGCGTAGGCAGATCGCCCTGCATGCCAAAATCGCCCGATGTTTTTACCAACCCTTTTCCAAATAATTCCTGCCACAGCTGGTTCACAAATACACGGGCGGTTAGCGGGTTGTTCTTGTCAACGGTCCATTGCGCAAGCCCAAAGCGGTTACGTGCAAATTTTGTTGTATCAAATTTCATCACGGCTTTTACCGCTGTTGGCTGCACTGCTTCACCGGGTTGATTGTACACCCCACGGTTCAGCAAGAAAGTTTTACGGAGCGTATCTCTTTCTCCCATTACAGACACGCTCAATGCCCCGGTATCTTTTGCATTGATAAAAGAGAGAATATTTTTCCGGTCATCATCACTGATGGTCAATATTGGATTTTTAGCGGGCTTTGATTGGGTAACATCACCTTCATATCCAATTTCTTTGGTGTTGTTGAAAAAAGCAAGCAGTGAATAATAATCTTTTTGCGAGAAGGGATCATATTTGTGATCGTGGCATTGCGCACACTCCATGGTAATGCCCAATATGCCCTTGCTGAATGTTTTGGTTTTATCTATAAGATATTCAACGCGGTATTCTTCATCAATTACTCCACCTTCTTCGGTGTATTTATGATTTCTGAAAAACCCCGTGGCCAGGATATTTTCCTTGCCGGCATTGGGCACCATATCGCCGGCTATCTGCCAGGTGAGGAACTGGTCATAGGGCATGTTCTTATTGAATGCGTAGATCACCCAATCGCGCCAGGGCCATTGCGTACGGATGTTATCGTCCTGGTAGCCGTAGCTATCGGCATAGCGGGCCACATCCATCCAATGCACGGCCATTTTTTCTCCATACTGCGGTGTTTGCAATAAGGCGTCCACCATTTTTTCATACGCATTGCCTGATTTATCGGCCATGAATTTATCCATCATCTCCAGCGTTGGCGGAAGGCCTGTAATATCAAAGCAAACCCTTTTTAATAAACGTTCCTTATCGGCTTCTTCATTTGGTTGCAACCCTTTTGCATCCAGTTTTTCGAGAATGAAATGATCGATCTCATTTTTTACCCAACCTTTATTCTTAACCTCGGGAAGCGCTGCCTTCTTTGGCACAGCAAATGCCCAATGCGGTTCGTATTTAGCTCCCTGCGCGATCCATTTTTTGAAAAGCTTTATTTCGTAATCATTCAAGGCCCCGAGATGCGAATCCGGGGTAGGCATTATATAATCAGAATCGGAACTGGAAATGCGTTGGTATAACACCGAGCTGTCGGGATTGCCGGGCATAAGAGCGAAATACCCTTTGGCTTCTTTCAGCGGGGCATAGGCGCTGTCTGCAATGTCGAGGCGCAGTCCGGCCTGCCTCTGGGCCGCATCGGGGCCGTGGCATTTAAAGCACTTATCAGAAAGTATGGGACGGATATGAAAATTGAAGCTAACGGTCTTTGGTAAAGGGGGTTGCTGATCATTGCTATGCATACAGGAAACCAATCCTGCAATAGTGGCTGCAATCGCAATCGTGCAAATCAATATTCGCTTTCTCATAAGCGGGGGAACTGTACGGAAAGCTACTAAAAATACAGGTGTTAACGGTTTCGTTTTATCTCTGGCCTGGACTACATTTGTAGTCCCTAAACAGTTATGATAAGGCTCCTGATTATTCTTGCTTTCAGCATTGGCAGTGCTTTGCACCTGCATGCGCAAACCCCCAGGCTTGAGTGGGTTAAGACCATTGGTCCGCCTGCCTCTGGCGCCAGCGGAGCATCCCTGCTTATAGATTCCAATAAAACACTTGTAGTAACCGGCCAGTTCAACGGCACTGCCGATTTTGATGCAGGACCGGGAACATTTACCTTGTCAACGACCGGTGTTTCAGACATCTTTTTCACCCGGTATGATACCAGCGGTTCATTCATCTGGGCAAAAAAACTTGGCGGCACACAGGATGATTACATAAGAGATATTAAGCTTGACAGGGAAGGCAACCTGATGGTACTGTGTTTACTGCAGGGAATTGTTGATCTCGATCCCGGCCCGGGGGTAGTAAATTCAACCGGGTCGGCGGCTTTTTTACTGAAGCTTGATAATAATGGAAACCTCGTGTGGCACAGGCAACTCTCCTCCGGTGATTATTATAATGTTGAAATTGACAATGCCGGCAATATACTTTTATCAGGTTATTTTTCCGGCACAAGGGATTTTGATCCCGGCCCGGGCGTGTACCCCGCCACTTCGCTTAATCAGTTCGGTGATTTCTTCATCGTTAAACTGGACAATACCGGAAGCTTTACCTGGATGAAGCAGATGAATAATTTAGGACTGAATTTTTCGCACCAGGACGATGCGCTGGAGACCGATGCAAGCGGGAACATCTACCTGGGAGGTTATTACAACGGCAGTTTTGATGTTGATCCAGGTGCGCCACAATTCATCCTGCCTTCTTCCGGCGGCCTGGATGCTTTTGTAGTGAAGTTAACGCCGGATGGAAATTTTGTTTGGGGAAAGATCTGGGGCGGGCCAACAGGCAACGATCAATTAAGTGACCTGACAGTAGATGCACCCGGCAATGTGTTTATTACCGGCCGGTTCACTCAAACTGCAGATTTTGACCCGGGGCCGGGCAGTTATCTGCTTTCTCCAACGGCAGGATATTCCTGCTTCATTACAAAGCTCAACACCCAGGGTAATTTTGTTTTTGCCAAACACTTTGCTGGTCAATCTACCGGTCAATGTATAACACTGGATTTTTCTGGTAATATTTATATTTCAGGGGCTTTTCATGGCAATACTGATTTTGATCCGGGGCCTGCCGTGTATAATCTGTATCCCGGTCATTTGTATACCGCCAAATTGCTGCCAGATGGAAGCTTTGGCTGGGTTGCCGGTTTCATGGTGCCTGATCTGCTATTCTTTGAAGGCTCTGTTTCCGCAGTAGCAGTGGATACTTTCAGGAATGTTTATTACACAAGCTCATTCCCTTATATCACCGATTTCGATCCGGGTCCCGGAGTGCAAAACATTACACCGCAGGGATGGAATGCACCCATTGTGAAGCTGAGCCAATGCCAGTCGCTCAACAATATCTCTGCAACGTTTTGTAACAGCTATACACTGAACAATGTTACTTATACTGATACCGGAACTTTTTACCAGGTGCTTCCCCTCAGTGCAGCCTGCGATAGCATCATAATTCTTCATCTCACACGAGAGTACAGGTATTCTCAATTCACTGCAAGCGCTTGTAATTTTTATAAATGGAATGATGATAGTTTAACCGTCAGTGGCATCTACAAGGATACCATCCGCCTGCCAAACGGCTGCGACAGTATTGTAGAATTGCATTTAACGGTACGGCGTTCGCCCGGTGCGGTAGACCTGGGGCCCGACAAGAATATCTGTCCCGGCAACACCATTGCACTCAATGCAAAACGTGGCTATGTTTCTTACCTGTGGCAGGACAATTCAACTGATTCTGTTTTTATTGCAAGTGCGCCTGGCACTTATCACGTGCAGACGAATGATTCCTGCGGGAATATTTTTCGCGATACCGTTGTGATCACCGCGGCGCCGTCCATTCCATTCAGCATCGGGCCTGACCGCACCAAATGCAATAACGACACTTTGCGATTGTTGGCGCCACCGGGATTTCTGAATTATACCTGGGCAAACAATTATAATATCAGTTCCCTTTCAGGTCAACAGGTAATTGTTAACCCGATTGTAGACACGGTTTATTATGTGAAAGCAGAAAAAACAACAGGCTGCTTTGCTTATGATACTATTATCATCAACGTAAATCATTCACCCGGTATTAATTTAGGCAACGATACCAGCTTCTGCGAGGGACAAAGCGTACAACTGAACGCAGGCGGTGGTTTTTCTACTTACGTGTGGAATACATCTGCTGATTCCCAAACTATTACTGTTAGCACAGCAGGTAAGTTCAGCATCATTGCTACTACGGCAGAGGGATGCAGCTCATTCGATACATTGAGCGTGATCAGCATTTATCAGAATCCGCAGGTAATTCTTGATGGCAATAATGAGCTCTGCGCAGGAACTACGCGCATGCTGGATGCGGGAAATTTTTCAAGCTATCTGTGGCAGGACGGCAGCACGCGCCGAACGCTCACTGTTTCAGGCATTGGTGATTACTCTGTGAGGGTATGGGATAACAACGGGTGCACAGGTACCGGCAGCACTTCAATTACCAATATACTTCCGCTGCCTGCAGCATTTTTACCGAAAGACACTTCGCTCTGCAGTTACTCAACATTGCAGCTTGTGCCTGCGAAAGATTTCAGTCAGTATTTATGGAATAACAACAGCAGCACACGCTCCATCATTATTAATAAAGCAGGCTTGTATTGGCTGCAGGTAACTGATGATAAGGGTTGTGCAGGCAAGGATTCGATCTTAATACTACCGAAAGAATGCAGGCGTGGTTTATTTGTTCCCAATGCTTTTTCTCCTGACAACAACAGGGTGAACGATGATTTTAAAGCGTTGCTTTATGGACCGGTAAAGTTTTTTGAACTTACCATCTATAACCGCTGGGGACAGGTTGTTTTTAAAACCACTGACCGGTTTAAAGGATGGGATGGAAGCTTTAAGGGAATAAAGCAAGACAGCAATGTGTTTGTATGGATTTGCAAATACCAGTTTGAAGGAGAAGAAATGAAGATGGAGAAAGGAAGTGTGGTGCTGATAAGATGATGGCGACGATTTTGCTAACGACTGAAACCTGCGAAGGCTACCTCCCGAATAAACTTTTAAAGAAAGATTTCTTCTTTGCCACTTCAACCGGCGGCTTCTCAGGCTCCGCTGGAATTTTTGGCGTCAGTATATATCTCCTGACAATGCCCGCAGATCCTAGCATTTCTCCAAATGGCTTTGGCAAATACTCACTTACGGCGTCAGCGAACGTTTTGGTAAAAATGTCGTGGTTGTCCTGGATCTTCAGAAAGTTATTGCCATGTATTCTCTTACTGCCTCCCTCATCATACACATTCATCCCACATTGCTCTGTGCCGTAGGCAAAAAAGGCAAACCGATGCTCCATGCTGGTTTCACTAACGTCAAAATAAAACAAATCAAAGAAGGAAGACATTTCGTGCTTCCATAAATAATGGTCGTAAACGTTGAATGAAACAGTACACACACTTCCTTTTTCAGATGTATAGATGTCAATTATATTATCTCCGTGCTTTCTTAAAATAATTGTTTCGAAGGAATGCTCGCTGTCAAAAATAATATCAACGTCTCTCTTATTCTGTGCATTCGTTTTTTGTATTGACGCTAACAATTCTTTTTCGCCTGCTTTAGTAGCTATTCCTATAAAACTTACACCCATACACTATTATTTTTCATTTAAATCTAACTGATATTTTCGATTCAGCCCGACCACTGCAGGTAAACATACCCGGTTTGTAGTACTGCAACAGCATGTTTTCCTTTCATTGTTTCAAACCCGCCTTTTGCAAGTCAGAATTGAAAAAGGGTGTTTGATGATGCTTTCTTTGTGGAAACAAAAAACAATCATCAAAAAAAAACAAAAAAAATGAAAAGTTTATTTCAATCTGCAGTTATCGCAATCATCGTAGTTGCAGGTTTAACGTCTTGCAAAAAAGAAACCATTCAGCCAGGTAATTCAAACACTGTGACACCTGAAGTTGAAGCCGGCCTTCCCGTTTTTAATGTTGCACGCAACCTTGTAAAAAAAGGTACAGACTCGCTGGTTTACAATGCAGGCGGCACGCTAACCAAGGTAATTTACAATCCCTCCAAATATGTGACCTACCAGAAATCAGGCAATATTCTTACTGCCAGCACTTTTGAAAACAATGCATTAAAACTGGAGGTGAAATATACGCTCGACAACGGAAGAACAATCAAGTCAGTACACACCAGCTGGGAATCAAATGTAGGCGTTAGCAAAACATGGTTGTACGATTATGATAATGATAACAGGCTTACCGAGAAATACAATAAAGACAATCACGCCGAAAGAGTACTGTTTTCATGGCAATACCCCGGCAATCTTGGTAAGATCCGCTGGTACAGCGCCGCTAATCAGCATGTAGCTACTCTTCAGTTCGAATACAATACTACGCAAGATGATAAGGTTAAATTAAATTCAGTGCGCTCTGGCCTGGACCCTTACCTGACAATTTTTGGAGCACATAAGCAGACAATGGTTACCGGTGAAGTAATGACCTATCTTCTTTCACCTGCCTCCAATTTCAAGGAAAGCCATACACATACTTACGACAGAGATGGATACCCTGTAAAACTTTATATATACGATCCAACAGACTGGACCCTTAAAAGCACACTGACATATTCCTACTCAAATTAATCCTCCATTTTATCACTTAAAAAACCTCTCCCCCGTGAGAGGTTTTCTTCATTAAAACAGACAGCCATTTGCCGTTCCTTAACCAGCAGTGACCGTTTGCTGTTTAATTTGATTCTTCCTAAATTGTATCTATACCTTCCCTTAGCATAACCAACAACATGAACCTCCGCTCCATTTTTTTAGTACTTGCTTTACTGTATGCGGTGTGTACAAGTGCACAATCCCGTTACCGCTTTTTCACGCTTACGATGGAGCAGGGACTTACTTCTGATTATGCATGGTCTGTTTGCCAGGATAAATACAATTACATGTGGATTGGAACGGTGAACGGACTGAATCGATACGACGGGCACAGCATCAGGCAATATTTGCATAATCCTGCTGATTCTTTTTCCATTCCCGGCAACAGCATTTACTGGATATACAAAGATGCTGCGGGCGATATGTGGTTTTCATTGGGTCACGATGGCATTGCTAAGTATGATTATGCGAAAGACCGTTTCGAAAAATTTTACCCGTTCGACAGCATTAAGAAAGCAAACAACTACAATGCTCCCCTCTGGCGAATGAGCAACGATGCGCAGGGAAGGATCTATTTCGCCTGTGGAGGCGCCTGCTTTCGTTATACCAGCAGCACTGGCCGCATGGAAGACCTCACTCCGCTGTTCAACGGCGCCATTAAAGGTTTTGGCGTTGGCATGTTCATCTCAAAAGGAACCGATACTTTATGGGTACTTACCGGCAATGGCCTGTTCAATTACGATCTTAAGAACAACAGCATCAAACATGTGCCTTTTGATGCAGACAACATGGGCTTTGGCACCGCTGAAATGCACGATGCTGAATATATCAACGGGCATGAAATGCTGATTTCGGTTTCGCGCGCAGGGTTTGTGCTTTTCGATACCAGGACATGGCAATTTCGCCTGCCACCTGAACCGTTCAACCCCAGCCTGTCAAAGAAGTTCTCAGAGGTTGGCGGTGTATTGAAAGATTCAAAAGGAAGGATATGGATCGCCAACTCGCGTTTTGGCCTGGTTGAATATCTCCCCGCGAGCAATACAGCTTACTCTTTGAAGAACGAACCTTCTTATCCATATCCTTATACCGAACAGGAAGGCAGCGGTTTGAATGTGTATCAAGACAATGATGGATACATCTGGTACTGCAGCTCAAACAAAGGCGTAGTGTGGTTCAAGCCGGAAACAGATTATATCCAGGCTTTTCAAAGGGACTATGCAACTACTCATTCGCTTCCCGGAAATGCAGTTACTTATTTTCTTCAACCTGGAAATGGTAAGGTGTTGATAGGTACTAACAATGGATTGGCTGAATTTGATCTGTCAAACAACAGCTTCAGAAATTTTCCTACAGCCTTAAATGATGAGGATGCATCTCCTCATCCGCACATACGCGGCATGTTGCAAAAAGGCGATTCTATCCTGATAACTACTTATCGCGGCCTTTCAATTTATAATACCCGGACCGGGGAGTTCTCCCGCTTTTTTGAGACCAATCATGTGGCAGATTCTGTTTTTGTTTTCGGGCTCTGGCTGCTGCATTACACAGCGCCGGGTGAAGTGATGATAACAGGCAACAATGTATCCAGGTTCAATCTGAACACTAAACGGTACGAATACCTGGATAGAAAAAAACCTGATGCGATTTACAGCCTGAGCAATATCAACGCTTCATTTTATGATCAAAGCAATGGCAATCTCTGGATCGAAGCTGGTATAGGGCAACTTTATTTATACAACACCCGCAACCGGCAATTAACGCATCATGTGTTTACTCAAGACAGTATTGCCATGATAGATGCTATTGCAAAAGATGCGTCAGGCGAACTGTGGCTGGGAACCACCGGCGGGTTGTTCAACTACAATGCTGTTACGAAAAAATCGAAAAAGATTTCGCTGAATACAAGTTACGATGATGTATACAACCTGGCTGCTGACAAAGAATGGATATGGCTAACTACGCCAAAGGAAATTGTGCGGTACAACCCGCGCAAGAACACCGCAGACATCCTGCCTGTTAATACCATTATTCCCAACAGTGATATCATGAAAAGGGCATTTATGCTCAGCAAAGATGGTTTTCTTTGGGTAGGTACTAACAAAGGGTTTTGCAAAATAGATACGC
>JBAVMD010000930.1:0-4772 GCA_049689695.1 Chitinophagaceae bacterium
GTATAAGCCGGTACATCGGCATATTCACGCTTGCGCAGATTGGCAGGAGAAGTAAGTGATGAGAAATGTTTGCGGATCATTTCTTCAGCCTTGCTTTCTTCGATATCTCCTACCACAACAACGGCCATCAGGTCAGGACGGTACCAGTCACGATAAAACCTGCGTATCGCATCATGCTTGAAGTTTTTTATGATGCTGTCAACGCCAATCGGCAAGCGGTCTGCATATTTTGATTCGCCGAACAACTTGGGATATATTTTGCGGAACATCCTGTCATTAGCGCCTTTGCCTAACCTGCTTTCTTCAAGAATGATCGCACGCTCTCCATCTATGTCTTCTGTTACATAGGTCACGTTGTGCGCCCAGTCTTCGAGTATCTGGAAACCTTTCTCGAGATTATTCGGTTTGTCTGTGGGAATAGGAAGAATGTATACTGTCTGATCGAAACTGGTATATGCATTCAGATCGCTGCCGAAGCCTACGCCTATATCCTGCAAAAAGGAAACGATGTCGTTCTTCTTAAAATTCTTTGTACCGTTAAATGCCATGTGCTCGGCCATGTGAGCGAGGCCCTGCTGGTCATCGTCTTCATTGATGGAACCTGCATTCACAACCAGCCTTAGCTCTACTTTCTGCTCAGGCTTTTTATTCTGGCGGATATAATAGGTAAGCCCGTTCTCCAGCTTGCCCACTTTCACTTTGGGATCAAGCGGCAAAGGGTCGGATGTGTTTACCTGGGCCGCTACCTGGAAACATACCATGAACAGCCATACAAACAACAAAAGGGTTCTGCACTTCATACAGGTGGGTTTGAGTTTAGGGACAAATATATCGGCTAAGAATTAAGTTCTGGTGTCGTTCATGGAATAATTAGAAAATTAGCAAATAGCTCAATTGCTCAATGAAAAGCAACTTAATTGAGCAATTGAGCCATTGAGTTATTTGCTCATTACTTCCGGGATCACCTCCCCCACACACCCACCCGGCATTTGAATGCGGAGCAGGGCTGCTATGGTGGGGGCAATATCGGTCATATAAACTTCGCGGTTAAGCTTGCCGGGCTTAATCCCCCAACCGTACCAGAGCAGGGGAATATGGGCGTCGTATGGGTTCCAAAGGCCATGAGAAGTGCCGGTCCTTCCGCCGTCTATCCAATGCGGCTTGATGATAAACTGCACATCGCCGCTGCGTGTAGGATAATATCCATTAGCGATCATTTCCCGCACCTTCCTGGGCATGGCCTCCAGCAATACCTGCTCCACATCGAACGCCCGGGCAATCGACTCCTTTTTTTCCAGGAAGGCGGCTATCCATGTCTTCACTGCCTTAATATCAATCTTTAATGAATCCATCAGGCGATGATCAAGATGCACCTGATAATTATAAGAGCTCACAATAAGTTTATCGCTTCCAAATTGTTCCTTGAGCAAAGGCGCCATTTCGCGCATGTAAGGCACTTCATCCATGGATCTTCCGGGGAGACTGTTCTCCTGCATGAAGCCTGGCACATTGGCCGCTCCGTGGTCGGCAGATAAAAATGTTAAGTATTGTCCGGCGCCTATGCGCGCATCGAGGTATTGAAAAAACTCGCCCAGCTCCTGGTCCAATCTCAAATAAATGTCTTCTGCTTCAATGGAATTGGGACCGAATGAATGTCCTACATAATCCGGCGACGAAAAGCTCACTGCAAGAA
This sequence comes from Chitinophagaceae bacterium, assembly GCA_049689695.1. Taxonomy (GTDB): domain Bacteria; phylum Bacteroidota; class Bacteroidia; order Chitinophagales; family Chitinophagaceae; genus DASPKM01. The sequence continues at coordinate 1,694 of JBAVMD010000930.1, forward strand.
AATCGGTGACGGAATCCTTTCCCATCGCTTCGCCTTCAATGGCTGCTTTGGCCATTTCAAAAGTGATGGTATTGCCATACGGCGTTGAAGGCAGCACACCGTAATTGGTCCCTGTAAATGCGCTGAGGTCGTACGGAAAATGAAGCGCGGTCGCGCCCAGCGGTTTTGATTCATACGGTTTTTCATCGGCCGTGCTCTGCACGTATGTGTTGATGGGATAAAGCGTGTTCCATCCTTTCTTGAAATAAGTATCTGCAAGCTTGCGGCCATTGAATTGTTGTACCCATGCAGGCAGCTGCGTCATGCGGTAATAATCCGATGTAATGAAGTTGCCGGTTCTGCCATCGTACCAATAGGCGGCGTTAGCGGAATGGCCTGCGGGCAATATACCACCCCTGTCTTTTATAGCGATGCCTATAACCTTGCTGCGAAAGTTGGTGGCTATCTTAAGTTCATCGCAAATAGTAGTGGTAAGCATGTTGCGGGGAGATTGCCTGCCATTAGAACCCTCTGCCCCGCCAACTGTGTGTACAGTGGTGTCTTCTGTGCAGTATACAGAGCGGCGCTGCAGTTTATCGTACCATGCATTTCCGGTAATGCCATGAATAGCAGGAACGCTTCCCGTATAAATGCAGGTATGGCCGCAGGCGGTAATGGTTGGCGCGTAGGGAATGAAGGTATTTTCGCAGGAAAAGCCTTTGTCCAGCATTCGCCGGAAACCCCCGTTGGCTTTATAACGTGCGTGATAACGATACAGGTAATCCCATCGCATCTGGTCTACCACAATACCTACAACCAGCTTTGGGCGAACGGGCGACGAACTGCTTTTTGATGCCGGCTGGGATTGGGCATTGAGAAAGAAGAGAATAAAAAGAAGAGAAATGGATAATTTGACCACTGATTAAGAATTGTATAGGTGAACCCTTTGCTCCTTCAATTTGGCCAGGGATGCTCAGGATAATCCGCCAAAGTTATTATAACCGGACAAACGATTATTAACATACTGTCAAAGCTGTCCTGACTTGCCTTCTCTTCAAGCTGAAAAGCCTATTTTTGCGCGAAATCAAAACGCAAACTATGGCAGATATTTTCGAACGGTTATTAAAGAATCTTGGCCCTATCGGCCAGTACCGTGAAAGAGCGCATGGTTATTTCGCTTTTCCGAAGCTGGAAGGTGAATTGGGAAGCCGCATGAAATTCAGGGGAAAAGAAATGGTGGTATGGAGCCTGAACAATTATCTGGGCCTTGCCAATCACCCTGAAGTGAGAAAGGCAGACGCAGATGCGGCTGCTGAGTTCGGTTTAGCCTACCCGATGGGTGCGCGCATGATGAGTGGCAACAGCAATTACCATGAGCAACTGGAAAAAGAGCTGGCCGCGTTCGAAATGAAAGAAGATACTATACTGTTGAATTATGGATACCAGGGAATGTCGAGCCTCATTGATGTACTGTGCGGCCGTCACGATGTGATCGTATACGATGCGGAAAGCCATGCATGTATCATTGACGGTGTGCGCATGCATGCTGGCCATCGGTATGTATACAAGCACAACGATATGGCAGATTGCGAAAAGCAATTGCAACGCGCTACCAGCCTGATAGAAAAGCAAAAGGCCGGCGGTATTTTGGTGATCACAGAAGGGGTTTTCGGCATGGCCGGAGACCAGGGAAGACTGAAAGAAATTGCCGCCTTAAAAGATAAATACGAATTCCGCTTACTGGTTGATGATGCGCATGGTTTTGGAACGCTTGGTAAAACAGGCGCCGGTGCCGGCGAAGAGCAAGGTGTGCAGGATAAGATAGACCTGTATTTTTCTACGTTCGCAAAATCGATGGCTTCTATCGGCGCATTTATTTCGGGCGATAAAACCATCATTGATTATATCCGCTATAATATCCGCAGCCAGATATTCGCCAAGAGCTTGCCGATGCCACTGGTGCTGGGCAACCTGAAGCGACTGGAGCTGCTGCGCACACGTCCTGAGTTGAAGGAAAAATTATGGTCGAACGCTATGCAATTGCAGCAGGGATTGAAAGAAAGAGGATTTGATATCGGCAAAACCGATTCTGTTGTAACGCCTATCTATATGAAAGGCGGCGTTGAAGAAGCCACAGCCATGGTGATGGACCTGCGCGAACATTATGGCATCTTCTGTTCCATCGTGGTTTATCCGGTGATACCGAAAGGACACATCATCTACCGGCTCATACCTACCGCCGCGCATAGTGATGAGGATATCCAGCGCACGCTTACGGCTTTTGATGAAACAAAGAAAAAGCTGGAGGCAGGAAAATATAAAGCTGAAGCAATTCCTGATATGGCCGAAGTTGCATAAACCAGCAGGTCAGATATTGAAGAGGGTTCGTTTTCCCGGGAGGAAGCGGACCCTTTTTCGTAAACATACAGTAGTTCTTACCTCGTATTATTCAATATGACCCGTGTAACAAATACGCATTCTTCATTGGTGATGATCCGTAAAAATGGGTCTGATCAAGATCTGACGAGTTTGTCAGAAAAATGTAAGTAAACAGGGGTTACCGCAAAAAGTTAGCCCCGTCAGAGACGGGGCTGCACTAATCAAATACCATTAACCATTAAACCTTATCCTATGAAAAATCAAATATAAACACGGGAAATGGTTAAACAATGGTTATGGGGAATCTTTTTTTCGGCGGTGAAGAAAATGTTGATTACTAACAAGTTTAGATAAATAAACATTTTTCATGTAAACCCATTGTTTACCAGACTTTTTTCAAACTTTTGTCAAAATCTTTATACGGAACTTTCTCAAACTGTCCTTCCCCAAAATATTTTACAATCGGCTCTATCTCCTTGGGTTTCAGGAATCCCGGTATTGCCTGGGGCATTTTTCCCGTAGCGGGAATAATTACCGTGGTCGGATACGACAATTGCCCCTGGGTAAGGTAGATCGCTATTTCGTGTGTACGGTAGCTGTTATTGAACTTATAAGTGCGCCCGTTGAAAACAATCGCCTGCTTCTGTTCTGCGTTCAGTTTTACAGGATAGAACTTTTCCATGATGTAGGCCGCAACCTGTTTGTTTGCATAGGTCTGCTT
>JBAVMD010000931.1:0-5207 GCA_049689695.1 Chitinophagaceae bacterium
CCATAAACAATATGGTAATAGAGATTCAACCCCGCCCAGACTAACATACCGGAAAAAAAACCCACCGGGAAAACCGCGATCTTCCAATTTTTAAAAGCGATAAATGCACCAAATATCACAACAACAATAAAAGAGCTCCACCAGGGAATACCATTTATTATCCCAATCAAAATCGTTAATACAACGATGATAAAAAAAGCTTTTATGCTGTCCGGTATTTTATTTATCATAATCTGAATTGCTCATTTAACAAATTTCCATACATGCGTGCACTGTTGAGATGCCTCGGCTTCAGAAATAAAGTATTTCAATTCGTAGTATGAACCTTTGTTCCAGCTATCGATGAAGTTGTCATAATGCTGACCAACAGGATTTCCTGATTGTCCGCCAGGAAAAATGCCGACTGCCCGGGGACGCTCACCTAATTCCACGATCATTCTCCATGAAGGGCCCCAGTTTCGGGACACTGCATTAAGCGCCTCCTGTTGGCCGGCGGCAGGAAGGTTCACTTTACTAAGCGCCGGCAAATTTGTTAAGTGCAACAGGTTCACTGTATGAAAATCGCTCCATTTTACTTTCCCTTGCTTAGAGACCTCCTTCACATCGGCATACGCGGCAATAAAAGCTTGTGTAATGATATCTGTAGCAATTTCTTTGTTCCTGGTGTCCTGCATGTCGAAATAAGCATTGCCAGGATCGTTCATGATCAGGTCCAGCAGCACCTCGTCCGATGGGGCCTTTATATAATACCGGAAATTTCTGAGCTCATCCCACGTGTTAGCCTTTATATTCCGCCACCACTGTTCGTACAACCGGGCAACTTCGTTGTTGTAGTCGTAACTGCAATTCCACGTCTTCAGCTTAGACAGTGACAACTTGTGTTCATTATTTAATAAAGTATCATTTACTGTTTTCAATAATTCCGGAAGCGCGATAACAGTAAATGAATTTGTGTTATCCAACTGCATTCGCTTCATGGCATCAATATCCATTTGCTGCGCATCTTTCAACAATTGTTCAATGCGGTTGGCGCGGGTCTCATTATAATTGCCGTTATAATAGTAATTGTAATTATCGTACGTGGGACGCTGGTTGGCAGATTGCACATAGTTGCTCCCAGGGTTAAACAATTGGGGCAAACTATCAGGAGAGATGTATGCTTTGTAAAGATGCGTGCTGTTGGTGCCGTCTAAAATAAACTTTCCCTGGCCGGGCCATTTTACAGGCATGCTTCCCTGGTGGTTGATGGCAATGCTGTTGTCCTTGCACGCAAATGTGAAATTCTGCAAAGGCGTGTGAAACTGGCGGATCGCGGCTTTGTATTCCTGGTAATTCTTTGCCTTGTTTAACAGGATGAAGCTGAGGAACTCGTTGGATGGCCGATGAAGCTCCCATCTTAATGCCATGTCTGCAAGATCGGTCTCTTTGCCTGTAAAGCTTTTGTTGTACACGATGGGCCCATGCATTGTATTGTAAACGGTGTCGTAAAATACAGCCTGCCCCCTGCGGCGGATAGGTTCTATTCTCGTTTGCAGCGGCAGCCAGTTACCATCCATTTCATACTTTGAATAGTCAGGGCTGATCTTAAGTTTATACCAGTCCTTAACATCATCAGCGCCATTTGTCAGCCCCCACGCAATATTTTCATTAAATCCGATGATGATCGCAGGCGTGCCGGGTATTGTTACGCCATACACGTTCATGCCGGGCGCCGTGAGCTGCATTTCCATCCATACGTTTGGCAACGAAAGGTTCAGGTGCGGATCATTTGCCAATATCGGAAAGCCCGACTTTGTTTTTTTACCGGAAACCGCCCAGCTATTACTGCCCAGCCTTGGGTTCCATGCGCTTTTTTCTATAACAGAGTTCCTGGTAAGGAATTCATAATTCAAATAGTCCGGCATCCTGTGCCGGAAAGCAATATTCTCTTCCGGCTTATCAATGTTCATCACCGGGTTTGTTTCTCCGTAATGTTCGGGGAATAATTTGTTAAACCGCTCTTCGCCCAGCGCCACCATCATTTTAGACATATACAGGTCTTCTTCATAACCAGTCATCCTGTTGGCCATGTTCTTCATGATCAGCACACTCTTAAGATTGGTCCATGGTTCGGGTTGATAATCTAACAGCTTATACTCGAAAGGAAGATTGCGGGGCTGTATTTGTTGTATATAGGCATTTACACCTTTGGTGTAGGCATTTAACGCGGCGCTTGCAGTGGGTTCTGCAAGAATTAGTTCCAGTGAGCGTTTAGCTGCCTCCAGAATACCAAGCCTGCGCTGGTTACGGTCATATTCAAGATACTGCGTCCCCGCAAATATCTCCGACATGCGGCCGGCTGCCGCATAACTACCAAAGTCCATTTGCCACAACCGAAAAGCCGCTGTCACATAACCCTGCGCAAAATAAACATCTTCAGTCTCACGGGCATAGATATGCGGAACGTTTCGCTCATCAAAGAAAACCTGCACAGAACCTTTTAATTCTTTGACCGGTATGTTCAACTCCGATGCCTGTAACTGGCCATCATTCTCATTTTGAACGGCGCCCGTAAACGGGTTGAGCAACTTGCCCAGGGGCGGCAGTATGAACAACTGCCGCGACAATGCACCGATCAGCACTATCAATGCGATCAGCGGGAACAAAAAACCGGGATTGATCCGTTTCATTTAGCAGTAGTTGGTTTGTTCATGATCCTGTTAACACTGTTTCATTATAAATATGTACATTTTCAGCTATCAGCTTACCATATTCCATTTTATAAAGCTTGTCTGCACAATCATAATACCTGTCGTCGTGGGTAATGGCAACAATAGAGATGCCGCGCTGCTTGAGCAGGGGAATAATAACGGTATAAAATTTTTTCCTGAAATAAGGGTCCTGGTCCGCAGCCCATTCATCAATTACCAATACAGGCTTTTCTTCAAGAAGCGCCGCTACCAGCGCCAGCCTTTTCCGCTGGCCGGTAGAAAGATCCGTAGTAGAAAAAACACCGTTATCATCTATGCTCACTTTATCTTCTATTTCAAAAAGCTTGAGATAATAGTTCCAATCGGCGATATTAACCTCGTCAATACCCAGCAGCTTATTGAACAGGTAAAAATCGCTGAACACTACTGCAAACAAAGATTTGTATTCAGGATAAAGGCTGTTGGTGATAGCTATGTTGTTAACCCTGATCTCGCCGGCGGTGGGAATGTGCAGGCCCAGCAAGGTATGGATGAATGTGGTTTTACCACTGCCATTGCCGCCATAAATAAAAATAACATCGCCTTTTTGTATTTCAAGGTTAATGGGCCCAATGCTGAACGACTTGTCCTCTGTGCCGTATCTGAATTGCAGATTGCTGGTAGTAATTTGTTCCAGATCGTCTTTGAATATTGCGGAGTGCCCTTTCTCAAGCGGCCGGTCTTCTTTTTCAAGCTGGTCTTTCAGGTCCATCAGGCGGTCTGCCGCTACCTTAGCTCTTACCAGCAAAGGCATCACCACCATAATGGTATTGATGGCGCCTAACAGGTAAAGCAGCGTAAAAACAAAAGTGACCGTATACCTTACTTCTATTTGCAATGCTGCATTCAGGTAAATAAGGATGCCGGCAATAAGCGCATAGAATATAGTATGCCCCGTTATCTGGTTATTAAGAAAACCGATATACGCTTTTGTATTGTTCTCATAAGCTTTTTGCGAAACAGGAATCACCTGTTGCTCATACAGGTCTTTGCCTTTGCGGGCATCCATGAACAGTTCTTTAAACCCGTTAAGAACAGCGTTGAAGCTTGCCAGGAACTTGTCTTCCAATTTGCGGGCCGCCAGAAGGTTTTTCATATTAACGCTGCTCCGCAAACGAAAAACAGCAATGCCGCAGAATACTACCGCCAACGTAATGCCAAACAACACCCCGGATATTGTAGCCAGGTAAATAAAACAAGCTATCGTCAACACTGCAGCGGTAAAAAAATCTATGATATTCTGGGATGCCAGCGTGAGCATATTTACGTCACTTACAATAGCAGCATGCACTTCTGTTTTGCGGCTGGCAAGCTTTTCATAATCCGACCTTAAAACAAGTGATACGATCTTCTTCCTCAGGTCCCAGAATAGTGTTTGCGAAAGCCGGATTATAATTACAGAAAGTGTTCTTCTTATCCAGATGAACAAAAGAATAATAGTGATGAAAATAAGCAGGTACTCCCAGGTATGGGCGAATTTTCCCGCAATGAGCTGTGCTATTACAGCCGATACGATGTTAATAAACAGGAAACTCGTTAAACCAGCCAGGATACCTAAAAACACACTTTTGATAAGTTTTGCTCTTCCGGTAAGTGGTAATATTATTTTTAATATGCGCTTCATCTACATCATCGTTTTATCCAGATTGGTTGTTCTTCGTTTTAAGACAGCATGGAAACAAGTATCTTTCGCGGCCCCTCAAATGGCATTCTGCCGTGCGCTGTGAGTACATTGTCTACTAATATTAAATCGCCTTTCTCCCATTGCGGGGCAACCATATTCTTTTTTCCAACCTCCCGGATCTCTTCCAGCATAGACAGCGGAATTTCATCTCCATCACCAAAGGTGGCATATTGAGGCATGCTCATAGGATCTTCTTCATAAACTTCCATCAATGCCTCATAAACCTCGGGCTTATTAGTGCTGGGGTGGAACTGATCCGCCTGGTTAAACCAAACTTCTTCGCCCGACTCGGGATGACGAATAATGCCTTCTCTTTTCTGCAGCAACCTGAGGTCATCATTGTCATTCCATTCAAACATAATATCATCCCTTCTGCAATAATCTTCAACAACAGACTTTTCATCCGTTTCAAAAGTATCCTGCCAGGAAGTTCCTGCACCAAAACCACCGTGCAAATTCCGAATGTACATTACTCCTTTACTCCTGAATGCCTGTTGTACATCCCGTGAAAGGGCTGATAAAAAAGACCGGCTGTCGGCGAGAACAGTGCTACCACCTTTTATTGCCGGCAGTGCACAGCAAAAAAACAAATAGGCCGGCCACTTATTTCCATAGGAAAGCTCGTTATGAAGTGAAATAAACTCGCTTGCAGGATATTCTGTGGAGGTATACACTTTGTCCTGCAATTTTGTACGTGGAGAATTTCCAGCTATATAGTCTAACGATTTCCCGGGAAATGCATTTACACAGGCATCAAGCTTTTCGGCACTGTCTATTTCAAAAGACCTGAACAG
>JBAVMD010000932.1:0-9854 GCA_049689695.1 Chitinophagaceae bacterium
TGCATGTGGTAATGACAAATGTCGTCAGATGCCTCCGTTGGTCCGTAAGCATTCACCACCGTCTTGCCAGGGTACATTTCAAACCATTTTTGAAGAACAGCAGGATTTACAGCTTCGCCTGTTACCAATAAATATTGCAGGCCTGATAAATCCGCAGCATCGCTTTCTTCCAGCACGGAAGTGAGATAAGAAGGAACAAGTTCTGCAATGGTGATGCCGTCGTTGTCAAATTGCTTCAACAGTTCATGAGGACGTGCTATCACATCATCACCATATACCATAGTAGCGCCGCCGCATACCAGCGCTGCAAACATCTGCCATACAGATATATCGAATGTGCACGAAGCTGTTTGCGCAATGCGGCTGTTTGCATCGATATTCAATTCATTGATCTTTGCATAGAGATGGTTCAGCATGCCTGCCTGCTCGATCATGGCGCCTTTAGGAAGACCTGTTGAACCGGAAGTATAAATTATATATGCAAGATTAAGGGGCGTTAAGCGAACAGGTAGTTCAGTAACAGGCTCGCTATTGATATTTTCTTCATCATTTTTAAGCGCAACTACAGTAACACCATCTGTTGATCCCTGGTATTCTTCACGTGCGTTTACTAAAACAACTTTGGCATCTGTATCTTTTACGATATAGCTGATGCGTTCAGCAGGATATTTTGGATCGATGGGAATATAGGCCCCGCCTGCTTTCCAGATGGCGAGGATAGCCATTATCATTTCCCATCCACGCTCCATGCAAACAGGAATAAGGTCTTCTCCCTGGATTCCCAGCTTTATTAAATAATAAGCAAGCTGGTTGGAGCGTTCATTAAGTTCACGATACGTGATTACTTTATCTCCCGCAACAACAGCTGTTGCATCCGGTGAAGCAACAGCCTGCTGCGTGAACAGTTTTACCAATGTTTTTGTATGAGGATAAGCGGTTGCTGTATCGTTGAATACTTCCAGCAATTGCTTTTCTTCTGCAGGTGTCAGAATATTCAGGCGGCTGATAGGAGCATGCGCATCGTTCGAAACGGCCTGAAGCAGGTTTTCATAATGCCGCAGCATGCGTTGCATGGTTTCCGGCTTATACAGATCACTGCAATAGTAAAGACTGATGTACAAGCCATCAGCATCTTCAGTGATTACGAGGTTAATGTCTATCTGTGCCAGTTCCTGTGACGAGCCTTCAGTTTCAAGACTGAGGCCACTCAATTTCAGAGTGCCTGATTCCGGCGCATTCTGCAATGCAAACCTCACCTGGAACACAGGGTTGCGGCTGGCGTCGCGCGGAATGTCCAATACCGTTACGATCTTTTCAAACGGAACATCCTGGTGTTCGTAAGCCTGCAGGGTCTTGTGTTTTACACGCCTTAAAAGATCTGCAAACACAGGATCATTACCGAGGTCGGTGCGAAGCACAAGCGCATTAATAAAGAACCCGATCAGTCCTTCCAACTCCTGGCGCTGACGGCCAGCAACCGGGCTTCCAATGCAGATATCATCCTGACCGGTATAACGATGCAATAACACCTTGAACGTGGTAACAAGCGTCATGAACAGCGTAACGCCCTGTTCGCGTGATAAAGCAAGCAAGGATTGAGTAAGCTGCCTGCTGAGTTTCGCGTTTACTACTGCGCCCCTGATGCTTTGCTCTGCGGGACGCACAAAGTCTGTGCGTAATGCAAGCGGCTCAATGCCATTCAACTGTCCCTTCCAGAATGCCAACTTGTTCTCTAAGATTGGCCCAGAGAGATAAGATCGCTGCCATGCGGCATAATCAGCATACTGCACGGGCAATTGCTCCAGAACAGGCAATCGCTTTTCTATCTTACTGCTGTACAATTCTACCAGCTCACGCACAAGCACAGACATTGACCATCCATCCGAAGCGATGTGGTGCATTACTGCAACCATGATGTGGTCACGGGGAGACAATTCAACCAGTGTAAGCCTGAGCATGTAATCTTTTGAAAGATCGAAAGGCTCCAGCAAGAGTTCCTCAACACATTTTTTAATATGCAATTCATGCGCAGGAAAATCATCACCTGAAATGTATTGCAACTTCCACTCGTCAGCCGACTTTATCTGCTGGTAGCCTACGCCATCTTCTTCCCGGATAACAGTACGCAGCACTTCATGGCGTTGCACAATTTCGCGTACGGATTCTTCGAGTACCTGGATATGCAGCTCGCCTTTCAAACGCAGTACTCTCGGCACATGAAATTGTACGCTGCCCTGCAAACGGTCTATGAACCAAAGGCTTTCCTGTTCAAAAGACAAGGGAATGCGGTCTGCTTCCTGCCTGTTGAATACAGGTATGCTGTTGTGAAGCTGATCTTTCTGCGATCTCCACCTGCTGTCGTTGAGGTAGCCAATGATCATTTCTTTGTTCGACTTCAACTCATCCAGCAAAAGCCTGTCTATCACCTTGTCCTTTGGGACCTTCAGCTGCAGTTTATTCTCATTCAGCGAAACTTCAATGCCGCTTTTTTTAGCAGTATGCAGCAGATCAATAATTTTATTAAACATCTGGAAAAATTAATAGGATTAATTTTTAAGAGTCAAGGAACAAGATACAAGGCACAGGAAATAAGGCACAAGGCACAAGAAACAAGGCACAAGGCTTTGGCCGTGAGTGTCACATTGCTTGTAGCTTGTAGCTTGTAGCTTATCTCTTTACTTGCTTCTTGTTCCTTGTACCTTGTGCCTTACATCTTGTGCCTTGTACCTTGTACCTTGTGCCTTACTTACAGTTCGATAACATCCACTTCTTCAGCCGTTAACTGTAAGTTGTTATTTAATTCGAGGTCTATGTACTTAGCGAGGTCGTTGATGCAGGTAAATTGAAATATTGCGTGAACGCTGATGGCCAGCGAAAATGTTTTCCTTACTGCCGAGATCATGCGCATGCCCAGCAATGAATGTCCGCCTGACTCAAAGAAGTTATCGTACACGCCTATCGTGCGCAAGCCAAGTAATTCACACCATATAGCTGCAAGCTTTTCTTCCGTTGCGTTGCGCGGAGCTTCATAAGTGGTGGAACTGATCATGGACATGTCAACCGCCGGCAGTCGCTTTCTGTCTACTTTTCCATTTGCCGTCAACGGTATGCTTTCAATCTCCAGCATTATGGAAGGGATCATGTGATCGGGCAGATTTGCTTTCAGGTATTTTCTCGTTGCTTCCTTCTCATAGCCTGCATTTGTAACCACATAAGCAACCAGTCTTTTGTTACCCTGCAAATCTTCATCTGCTATCACCACGCACTGTTCTACTTTATCAGCTTGCTGCAATACCATTTCTATCTCTCCCAATTCAATACGGTAGCCTCGTATCTTAACCTGGTTGTCTATTCTGCCGAGGAATAAAATATTTCCATCAGGCAGGTATTTCACCTGGTCGCCCGTGCGGTACATAAGTGAACCATTCTTTCTGAAAGGATCTTCTGTAAAACGTGTGGCAGTCATTTCAGGATTATTGATGTAACCCACTGCTACTCCATCGCCAGATATGTATAGCTCGCCGGCCACTCCAACAGGACACGGTTGCAGGTGCCGGTTCAGCACATATACGCGAGTGTTGGAAAAAGGCTTGCCAACAGGGATGATTCCTTGGTAAGCAGTATTCCTGTCTGTAACATGCAGCAGTTTTCCGATGGTTGTTTCTGTAGGGCCGTAGTGATTTACAACGGTACACTCAGCAGACGCCTCATGAATAGCTGAAACCACGTCGGCAGGTAAGGCTTCGCCGCCGAATACGATCATTTTACGCGGCAGCAACAACTGCCCATTAGCCGACAGCGCCTTCCAATGTGATGGAACTATCTTAACACAATCAATAGCATGCGTTGAAAAATAGTTATGCAGTCCATCGGGATCATTAATAGTATCCGCGGAAAACAGGTGCAATGTTCCGCCCCAGGCCAATGAAGAATATATAACAGTATTGCCCAAGTCCGCTGAAATGGTAGATACCAAAGCAAATGAGCTGCACTGATCGATGGCTGTTTTTTCTTTAAGGCCGTACACATAATCCACCAGGCTAATGTGCTTTATCATTACCCCTTTGGGCGTACCGGTTGAACCGGAAGTGTATATTACATACACTAAACCATCTGCTTGCTGTGAACGTTTACAATTTATTGATGGAAGATCATTGGCCAACGCCTCTTTTCCATCGATACATATTACTTCTTTATTATTGATGCCTGCAAATAAGGACGCATACGAATTAGTGGTGAGAATCACAGACGCTCTTGTATCGTCTATCATATAATGTATCCGCGCTTGCGGATAATCAGGATCAACGGGAACATAAGCTCCTCCTGCTTTCAAAATACCAAGTATTCCAACCATTACTTCAAGCGATCTCCCTATGCATACAGGCACAAGATCACCCGCCTTTACTCCTTTGCTTTGTAAATAGAAAGCAAGACGGTTCGCACGTTCATTCAGGTCTTTATAACTAAGCGCATGGCCTTCGAATACCAGAGCTGGTATGGGAGGTGTTCGTGCAGCCTGCTCTTCAAAAAGATCGACAATGTTTTTATTTGCCGGATATGTTGTTGCTGATGTGTTGATCTCTTCTGTGAGCAGTTTTTCTTCAGTTGCCGAGAGTATTTGCAAGTCGCTAAGCGGCGTATGAACATCCTGCAACGCAGAACGCAGCAGGTTTTCATAATGCACCAGCATCCGCTCTATAGTATCTTCATTGAACAGATCACTGCAATAGTTCAATGAAAGATGAAGCTCCTCTTCTGCCTGTGTGGCTGTAAGACTAAGATCGTATTTGGATGTGATGCCTTCTGACTCCTCGCTTTGAAGTGTTACCCCGCCGAGGTCTGCTTTCACCGACTGAGGCATTTCTGTGAATGAAAACTGCACCTGGAATAAAGGCGTTCGGCTCAGGTCGCGTGTTACGCCAACCGTCTCTACCACTTTTTCAAAAGGAACATCCTGGTGTTCATATGCGTTGAGGGTTGTCTGCCTTACGCGCTGCAACAATTCTTCAAAAGAAATCTTTTCTGAAAGATCAGAACGCAATGCAAGTGTATTTACAAAGAACCCGATGAGGCCCTCAATTTCCTGCTGGTCGCGGCCCGCAACAGGACTGCCAACGCAGATATCTGTCTGCCCTGAATAGCGATTCAGCAATATTTTGAATACGCTCAACAAGGTCATGTACAAGGTTGTGCCCTGTTGTTTTGAAAGTTCAATTATTTTTTGATGCTGTTCTTTCTCGATCGTTCTATGTACAATGCCGCCTTTGATGCTTTGAACAGCTGCGCGCTGATGATCTGTCTGAAGATTCAATGCTTCAACACCATTCAATTGCTGTTTCCACCAAGCAAGTTTTGTTTCAAGCAATTCGCCCGACAAATGTTGCCGTTGCCAGATGGCGTAGTCTGCATACTGCACCGGCAGTTTTTTCAATACTGCAGTGCTGTTTTGCAACCGGCTGCGGTACAACTCGGCCAATTCTTCTACCATTATAGAAATCGACCAGCCATCGAATGCAATATGATGCAACACCATCACCAATACATGCTCTTCAGCTGATAAGCTGATCAATACTGCGCGCAGTGCGGGATCCTGCGAAAGATCGAACGGCTGCGCTATGAAGCCGGAAACATAATCTTCGTAAGTAGTGCCACGCGCATGAATGTCTTCGCTGTCTACATATTGCAATTGCCATTGGTCAGCAGGCGTTATCACCTGGCGGCCTATTCCGTTCTCTTCAGTTATAATCGTGCGCAATACTTCATGGCGATTTACAATGGTGCGGAACGCTGCTTTCAACGCGGCTATATCAACAGCGCCAGTCAGTCTGAATATCCAGGGCATGTGGTACTGAATGCTGCCTTGCAACTGGTGTACAAACCAGAGACGTTCCTGCGCAAATGAAAGCGGGATATTTTCAGGACGATCAGCCACTTCGATCAAAGGCAATCCCAGCTTGCCTTCTTCATCTGATAACAGTTTTGACAAGCCACCGATGGTGGGATGATCGAATACTTCTTTAATAGCTATCTCTTTGCCGAATGCTTTTCTCATGGCAGAGATCAGCTGAATGGCCAGTAAAGAATGACCGCCCAATTCAAAGAAATCATCTTCTATGCCAACACGTTCAACTTCCAACAATTCCTGCCAGATAGCGATCAGCTTTACTTCTGTTTCGTTTCTTGCCGCTGTATGTTTTTCCGTGGTGGTGATGAGTGATTCAGCATCGGGCAGGCGCTTCCTGTCAACCTTACCGCTGTTATTCAGCGGCAAGAATTCCAGTTCAATCAATATGCCCGGCACCATATAGTCAGGCAGTTTGGTTTTCAGATATGTGAGTATGTTTTCCTTATCCAATCCTTCACCGGAAACGTATGCGATCAATTTCTTAGTTCCCTGTTTATCTTCTTTTGCGATCACAGCGCCTTGCCTTACACCAGCTGCTTGTTGTAATACGGTTTCTATTTCTCCGAGCTCTACACGATAGCCTCTTATTTTAACCTGGTCGTCTGCACGGCCTATGTATTCGATGTTGCCATCAGGAAGCCAGCGTGCGAAGTCGCCGGTTCTGTACATCCTGAGCGAAGTCGAAGGGCCATCTGAACCGAGCGCAGTCGAGGGACGAACCACAAATCGCTCAGCCGTCAACTCCGGTCTGTTCCAATATCCTCTTGCGAGCTGCACACCGCCGAGATACAATTCTCCCGTTACACCAACCGGCACGGGTTGCATCCTGCTATCGAGTATGTATGCTTTTACATTGTCAAGCGGCTTTCCTATGGTTACACAACCGCTTGCATGCAATGGATCAATAGAAAGGATAGAGCTCACTGTATTTTCAGTTGGGCCGTAAGCGTTGATAAGCCTGATGCCTTTCTGCTGAATTTCTGCAGCAAGCTTTATGTTGAGCATTTCTCCTGCTGAGATCACCGTTTTCAATCCGCCAATTTCATCGCCGATTGCTGATTGATAGCTTGGTGGAAGCGTTACCAATTCTATCTCATGCTTGTTGAGCAACTCTGCAAGCAACTTTGTATCTAATAAAGTTTCCTTCGGCGCAAGCACCAGTCTTCCTCCATGCAATAAGGTTGTGAATACCTCATGACAAGATGCATCAAAGCTGAACGATGCAAACTGGAATACGCGAATGCCTGCACGAAGATTCAATGGTCCTACCTGGTTATAAGTAAGATTGATCACACCACGATGTTCTATCATCACTCCTTTCGGCAAGCCGGTTGAACCGGAAGTATAAATAATATAGGCAAGATTATTTTCCGTGATGCTGTAATCAGGTTTACCCGATGGAAGCATAGGCAACAGGCTGCTCATCGTATCCATGCAAATGAATTCTGCATCCGGTCTTCTATGCGCAAGCAATTCACGGTAATCAGTTGTGGTAATGATGAGCATGGCGCCTGTATCTTCCAGCATGTAACTGATGCGCTCAGGCGGAGCAGCAGGATCGATGGGCACATAAGCGCCACCAGCTTTCAGCACGCCCATAATGGCAACTACCATTTCAATGGAACGGTCCATGCAAACCGGCACCAGCATTTCTTCTTTCACGCCTTTGCTGCGCAGGTAATAAGCGAGTTGGTTGGAAAGCTCGTCCAGTTCGCGGTAAGTAAGCTGCTCATCCTGGAACACCAAAGCCGTTTCATCAGCATACAGACTGACCTGCTGTTCAAACAGTTCAGGTATAGTTATATTTTTAGGATATTCTTTATCTGTTGAATTGAAGTCTTCAGTTAATTGTTGCTGCTCTGCATCAGTCAACAGGTTGATATCGCAAAACTTGGTATCAGTATCCGCTACAAGCTGGTCCAGCACGTGTGCAAAATGCGACCTGACCTTTTTAACGTAAGCAACATCCAGCAACTCTTCTTTATACGCAAATTGTATGTTGATACCCTGATCAAGCATAACTTTTATGCTGAAAGGATAGTTGGAAGTTGGCTCATATATTTTCAGATCGTCTACCTGCAATTGCCATTGCTGAGCACCAACGATCTTGCTCACCGGGAAATTCTGGAACATCAGGATGCTGTCGAACAAGTCGCCCTGCACTCCTATCCATCTTTGAATATCGCTTAATGCAGTGTACTGGAACTCGGACGAGCGCAGTTGTTGCTCCTGGATATCCTGCAGCCATGCAGTTGCCGTTTGCTCTTCATTAAGCCGGGAATGCAGCGGTATGGCATTGATGTACATACCTACGCGATCTTCCACCCCAGGCAAATCCGCAGGCCTGCCGGAGACAGTCACGCCATATACAATATTGCTTTCGCCTGTATAGCGATGCAGCAGGTACGACCAAACACCCTGCATGACGGTATTCACCGTTACACGATGCGCCTGCGCATACTGTTGCACTTTTTCAACCAGCAATGGATTTAAAGTCAGTGTCTCTTCCCTGAAAGCTCCCACTGTTTTGGTGCGTTCTACCTTAGATGAAATGAAAGGCAGCAACGTGCCTGCGTTTACATCTGTAAGAGCATCACGCCAATGCTGTTCTTCTTTAGTTTTATCGATCTGCTCTATATGGCGGATGTAATCTTCGTAACGATCGTTCTTCAATGCGGGCAATTGGTGATTCAATACCAGTGAATCGTATACCTGCAAAAACTCTTCTATCAAAACCGGCATCGACCAGCCATCCATCGGTAAATGGTGCATGGTCCATAACATACGGTAACGTTCATGATCCAGTTGCAGCAAGGCTATCCTCATCAAAGGTGGACAAGTAAAATCAAATCCCTTGTGCAGATCGGCAGTTTCGTATTCCTTTATCGCTGCCAATTGCTCTTCATCAGATAAGCCGCGGATGTCTATTATTTCAACTGACATTTTTGCCTCTCTGAAAACGCACTGCACTGGTATAGGGAATACATCGTAATAAAATCCAGTCCTTAAAATGCTGTGGCTTTTCAGCAAATGGTCCCAGCTTTCTGTGAAAGCCCCGATGTTTACGCTGGTCAGTGTAAACGAAACCTGCTGCATGTAAGCGCCGCCTGATTTGTCGTACAACCCATGGAACAAAATGCCTTCCTGCAAACCGCTCAGGCGATACATGCTTTCTACAAGTTGCCTGCGGGGAATACCGTTGATGTTTTCTTCAAGGAAATTATCGAGTTCCTGGTAGTTGATCTCAGGCAGCGAAAAATCAGAAGGCGTATGTCTGCTTCCTGTTTTGGATTGTTGCATGCAATGCCCGATCAATTCTTCAAGCGCAGCGGCATATTGTTGAGCTAACCGATGAATGGTTGCTGCTTCAAAATGTTGTTTGCTGTAGTTCCAGGTGATCAGCAATTCTCCCCCGGAAACAATGCTGTTTATTTCCAGCTTGTTTGTCCACGCAGCTTTTTCATGCATGGTATTGCCTGTTGGCTCAGAGGCCGCGGTAAACCATTCGCTCCTGTTCACAATGTTGTCTGACTGACCGAGGTAATTGAATACAATATCCCAGGGTTGATTATTTTGAAGCGATCCTTCTTTGCTGATATACTTCAATACTCCATAGCCTATTCCCTTGTCAGGTATGTTCCTGATCTGTTCCTTCACGCTTTTCAGCAGCTTGCTGTTGTTGCTTTCTTCGGGCAGTTCGAGCAGTATAGGGTACAGCGTGGTAAACCAACCGGTAGTGCGACTGGTATCCACTCCTTCAATAATAGCTTCTCTGCCATGTGCTTCTAAGCCGATCACCAGTTTATTGTTATCATTCCAGCCTGATAAGGTCCGTAACAAAGCGGCCAACAGAATGTCGTTGATCTCAGTATGATAAGCTTGCGATGCTTCGTGCAATAACTCTCGTGTATGTTCTGTATTCAGACTAAGCTGATATACACTCATATCA
>JBAVMD010000933.1:0-3196 GCA_049689695.1 Chitinophagaceae bacterium
ACAGTTGGTTCTTTTTAGCAGTTATAAGTTCTTGTTAAAGACAGCCACAAATATATGATTGTTTTTGAAACAGCAAAATGCGTATAAAAGTTTTTTGCTGCGGAAAATACGGTGCAAAGAAATGAAAATGAATGTTTCTACATGCCATGATGCCGTTCCTGTTGCTGCTGGCGGTACAGGTAGGCATAATAACCGTTTTTTGCCAGCAACTGCTCATGCGTACCCTGCTCTACTATCTCGCCTTCTTCCAGTACGATGATGTTATCGAACGCAAAAAGCGAAAAGATGCGGTGTGTGATTATAATTGCTGTTTTATTGCTCAGGTATGTGTAAAGGTTCCCGATAATGTCTTTCTCCGTTCTGGCATCCACTGCGCTCAGGCAATCGTCGAACAGTACTATCCTGGGGTCTTTCACCATGGCCCGCGCAATAGAAATGCGTTGCTTTTGCCCACCGCTGAGCGTTACGCCCCGCTCCCCTATCATGGTATCGTATTTATGAGCAAAGCCTTCGATCTCCTTTTCAACACTGGCATACCGGGCGGCGGATTCCACCTTGCCGTTCAATTGCCCTTCTTCGCCAAACTGGATGTTGCCGCTTACTGAATCGCTGAACAGGAAAACATCCTGTGGCACATAGCTGATCTGTCGCCTCAGGTGCTGCAGGTTGATATTTTTTATATCGTTGCCATCGATGGCAATGCTGCCGTTGGTTGGATCGTAAAATCGCAGCAATAATTGGGCGATGGTGGTCTTGCCACTGCCCGTTCGCCCGATAATGGCCACTTTTTGTCCCTGCTTTATATCCAGTGAAAAATGTTTCAGCGCATGGATGCCCGTATTGGGATAAATAAAATCAACCTTATTGAAACGGATGGCTCCTTCAAATTCCTTATTAACCGGCTGCAGCGGCTCTACGATCTCAGGCTTGGTATGCAGGAACTCGTTCAGGCGCTTCTGCGAAGCGGCAGCCCGCTGGATCATGCTGGCCGTCCACCCGATGGCGCTTACCGGGAAAGTAAGCAGGTTAATATACAATACAAATTCAGCGATCGTACCTACCGTGATGCTGGGATTTTTGCCGATGGCGTACAAACCGCCGATCATAATGGTAAGCAAGGTGCTGAGGCCAATCAGCAACGACATCGAAGGAAAATACAGGGCTTCCACTTTTGCAAGCCCGATCGCATTGTTCTTGTATTCATCCGCGTTGCGCGTAAAGAAACCCAGCATTGCTTTTTCCTGCACGAACGATTTAATTACACGAATGCCTGAATAAGATTCCTGCGCATTGGTGGTAAGCCCGGCCAACTGCGCCTGTATATGTTCGCTTTTGCGGTTGATAACAGTATTGACGCGGTAAATGGTAAACGCCAGGATAGGCAAAGGAGCCAGCACATACAAGGTCAGCCGCGGCTCGGTAATGAACATGAAGAATACACAAAAGCCGATGGTAGCGGCGAGGTTGATAAAGTACATCAGCGCCGGTCCGGTATACATGCGCACCTTGCTTACATCTTCGGCCATGCGGCTCATGAGATCTCCTGTGCTGTGCGTTTTATAAAAGTTCGCATCGAGTTTCAGGTAGTGCGAAAAAACCTCATTCTTCTGGTCGAACTCAATATGGCGGCTCATGACGATGATCGTTTGCCGCATCAGGAACATGAAAAAGCCACCCAGCAGCGCCAGCACTAAAATGATGATACCTGCCCACAGCACTTTTTGTCCGAAGGTTAGTTCCCGCTGCCGCGCCGTTTCGATGATGTTCTTCACCAGCACGTCGTAGCGCGAATGCTTTTGCTCCATTTTTTCCTGCTTTGCAGTAACGGCCGGAGGATCGGTTTTTTTCACCAGGGCTACCTCCATCTCATCCACCACAAAACCGGTAAGCTGCGGAGCAAGTATGCGGAAATAGTTGGAAAGAATGATAAACAATATGCCAAGCAGGAACCTGTAGCGGTACTTCCAGAAATACTTGTTGAGTACTTTGAGATGCTTCACGGTGCGAAATTAGCTGATTAGGCAATAGCTCATTAGCTAATTAAGAACGTGGAATCAAACTTAACGCTTCTTTGGTGAGGCGTTCTATGGTAGCATAGTCCTTTTCCTGTACCAGTTTGTTTGAAACCAGTTTGCTTCCCATGCCAACGGCGCATACGCCGGCGTTGAACCAGGCATCCAGGTTTTCCCTGCTTGCTTCTACCCCGCCTGTAGGCATGAAGAGCATTCCGGGAAACAGGTCTTTGATGGCAGTGATATAAGATGGGCCCAGGATATTTCCGGGAAATATTTTTACCAAACGTGCGCCCGAAGCCTCTGCCACTGCAATCTCGGTAGGCGTCATGCAACCTGGTATCCAGAGCAAGCCGGCAGCATGTGTAACAAGGCCAACGCCCGGTTCTGTGGTAGGACAAACAATAAAATCAGCGCCTGCATCAATATAGCTTTGTGCCTGCTGCCCGTTTTTAATGGTGCCGATGCCCAGTTGCAGATCAGGCATGCCGGCTGCAGCTTCCTTTTTCATGGCGGCAAAATTCGCCAGTGCATTGGGACCCCGATGCACGTATTCTATCAGCCTTATGCCGGCACGGTAAAGCGCCTGCATGATGTTGATGCAGGTTTGCGCATCATCGTGGTAAAAGAGCGGCAGCAATTTTTGCTGCAGCAATCCATTCAGCGCGGATTCTTTTTTATGCATGTTGAGTATATGCCTGCATGATCTCTTCAACCGAAGAGTTGGTAGCATCGCCTTTAATGAATAATTTTTTGAAAGCCGCCGCAGTAGCAAACTCTATGATCTGCTGCGGGTCCCATTTTTTCTCATGTCCGTAAATCAATCCCGCCATAAAGCAATCGCCACTGCCAACCTTGTCTACCACCGTTTCGGTGTTGTATTCTTTCGAAACATATAATTTATCGCCGGTGTATAAAGCGGTATAATATTTTATAGTGCCTGTATGGTCAAAGCGGAAAGTATTTGCCACCGATTTACAGTTGGGAAACTGCTTCATAATTTCCTGCGATGTGGTTACAGCCTGCTCGAGATATATTTCTTTCTGATCTTTCTTTTTGATGTCCGGATCCACCGGTATTCCCAGCATAGTTTCTGCTGACCATACATTACCCATGATCAGATCGC
The DNA here is from genome assembly GCA_049689695.1 of Chitinophagaceae bacterium. Classification (GTDB taxonomy): domain Bacteria; phylum Bacteroidota; class Bacteroidia; order Chitinophagales; family Chitinophagaceae; genus DASPKM01. Next base: position 3,139 of record JBAVMD010000933.1, read on the forward strand.
AATAACCGGCAAGTGCGGGTATTACATCGATGGGTTTCTGTCCATAGTTCCATAACTG
>JBAVMD010000934.1:0-4591 GCA_049689695.1 Chitinophagaceae bacterium
GAGTTAGTACAGGCATTTCGCTACCAAGCCAACGGTAAAACTATCTATATTCCTGAACCAAATCCGGTTGTCATTTATTTCGATTCTGCAAGGAATTATTTCAGGCAACTAAAGGATCACAAGGATAAGGTTTTTGAAAACGCCAAAACTTTTGAAGAAAATATTGAAGGAGTGAATGGTGACTTTTATTGGTATTTTTCGATGGCGAGCTCTTATGCCATATTCCTTTTTTCGGCAGTGGAAGCTTTTGTGAATATGTCTATTCCAAAAGACTACAAGTATGAGCGGAGTATCCAGGATAAACGATCTGAAATATTTAACAGGAGTCAGTTGCAGCGTTACGTTGAATTCGCAGAAAAAATAAAAACAGTTCTTCCGGAGGTAACAAACAAGAACTTCGTCGTCGAACATACTCATAAATTCGAGTACTTAATGAAACTAAAATCATTCCGCGATGAAGTTGCACACACCAAAGCCTACGATGGAGGTCCCACAGCAAATTCTTACCAAAACTTGTATGTTATGAGCTTAGTGTTTGAATACGAAAAAACCCTCCACTATGTACGGGACTTTATTAATTATCACAAACCGGACCTGATTGAAGAATGTGATTGCGAAAGGGATAATTAAATTTGTGGCGGATGGTAGCTCTTCTGCAAATAATAAACAAAATGTGCTTATTATTTTCGTTATTTTCCAACTATTTCAGGTTGTTTTATGAATCGCTGCAGGTAATCCTTCTCTTCCGTCTTCGCTCGCCGAACTTTCACTTCGCCGGGCTTTTTAATAAGTAATCACAATTGTTGGCGCTGAATAAAGAATGTTTAATGAAGCCCCTTGGGCAATCACTAATCTCCATTTCACATCTTAGCCTGCCTGAGGCAAACTCGTCAAACTTACAATGCTCCTTGCTCCAATGGGCATCATTTTCCAAGCAAATTGAAACAAAGAGCAAAGATGAAAAATATAGTTTTCTGGAAAAGAAACTGGTGAATTAACTAACCGCAGTCCCATCTTAAGGCGGGAAAGGAACTCAAGGAACGTCGTTCCTAATACCGGGAATTTTTCCGGCTAAAAAAAGAAGAAGGTTGTCCAGCCGAAGTTGTATCGTTTGCTGAGAACCGATGCATTGAGTATACGCCGCACGATGTCTTTGTAATGGATGTTTGTCTAAGCGGTGATGGTTATTACATCGTTGAATGCGGATGTATGAATGGAGCTGGATTTTACAAGGCAAAAATAGAAAGCATAGTAAAGTCAGCTACCGACTATTTCATTAGAATAGTTCGATAAAGTATATATCTATACTTTTATGGAAATCGATCACCTGGGGTGCTCCTTTCACAAGCAAGTTCGAAATCCATCCCCGACACCCCGCTAGGAGTTAAAAAAGCCTTCTCAAGTCATAAATTTTACAATTTTACGTGTCTCTCTTCGTTTTTGCGTTTCGGTTTAATCATTCAAGAAACTTTATCTGCAATTAAATACATACTTTATTTAAGCATAATTACCAGGGGCGGAGGTTGACACCGGATCACGTGACCATACACACTACATATTCGATACAGGGGCTATTCCAGAGGTTTTACAGGGTACTGCAAACGCACCTATTGATAAACAAGTGCATACCGGGAGTTTGCCAGGCATAACGAAGAATAAACGAAGGATGAACGAAGGATGAACGAAGGATGAAGCTTTTCACGCAATCGGAGTAGTGAGGAAACAAGCAGCTAACTCTCAATGAAAAACTCAGCATTCTTCCTGATCTTGCGGCATATTCAGACAGTATGAAAGATTTTGAAACCAAAACCATGTTGAACAACCTCACTGCCGCAAACATCTATGAATGCATTCTCGAACTATCAGACTCTGCACTGCAAAGAAAACTATGGCTGAATGAAGACAACGATACAGGCCTGATGTCTTCTTACGTTGAATTATACTGCACACTTTTTAACGATAACAACTTTGACGATTTTATCGACCACGGCGCCCCTGAAACCCGGATGCCACCCGAACTTATTCACGAGCTTAATGTGCTTAGAGAACTTCTGAATAATTACAAAGGCGAAGAACGAAAAAACCAGCAAGAAATAATTGAAGATCCTGAATGGAAGAAAATTGGCGTGCAGGCCAGGGAAGTGCTAAAGCACTGGGGTAAATGATTTTATTCGCTGCTGTCCTGCTTCTGTCAGGACGCAACAGGACAGATAGCTTACACCCCCGGTCTATCTTACAAGCAAATAAAGTTGCTTGTCAATGCCCTCTCATACTGTTTACGGATGCAGCCGTTTGCGCATGATATGGCGGTTGAAATTGGGCGTTGCTTTTGTCTTCATCTTCATTAATTATGGCCCTGGCTACGCTCAATCACGCATCGACCGCAAAGCGTTGGTGAACAGGCATACCGTGGTTGTAACCAGGGCGGACTCCCTCGAATCCCTCTCCGTAGGCAACGGCAAATTTGCATTTACAGTAGATGTTACCGGCCTGCAAAGCTTTCCTCTTTACTATGCAAAAGGCATTTCGCTGGGCACGCAAAGTGAATGGGGATGGCACAGCTTCCCAAATCCCGCCAATTACCGTTTTGAAGAAACGCTCAAAACCTACCAGCTCAATGGCAAACCCGTCACGTATTCCGTACAATGGAATGAAACCGGCAGAAATAAAGACGCTGCCAATTGGTACCGGCAGAACCCGCACCGCCTGCAGTTGGGCCATATCGGTTTTGAATTATTAAAGAAAGACGGCTCCGCCGCGCAGTTAAGCGATGTACAGAACATCCACCAGCAACTCAATCTTTGGACAGGCGAAATAAAAAGTCATTTCACGATTGAAGGAACACCTGTTGACGTTTCTACTTTTTGTCATGCGGAAAAAGACAATATTGCTGTAAGCATTACATCGCCGCTGATCAATGAAGGAAGATTGAAGATCAGGCTGAAATTTTCTTATCCCACCGGTGAATGGACAGACGAAGGCGTAAAATACGATCATCCGCCTCAGCATACCTTAACGCTGGCAAGAAGTGATGCGCGCAGTGCGGAGATCCATCGCCGATTGGATACAACATCTTATTATATTGATGCTCGTTGGAGTGGCGAAGCTGTTTTGACCAATGCAGGCAGTCATTCTTTTATTATAACTCCTTTTCAACAGCAAAGCAAATTTGAGTTCGCGGCATTGTTCACCGGTAAAAGACATCCGCTGTCGCCACCAGTTATAAGCCCTTCATACGCTGAAACCAAACAAAGCAGCGAAGCAATGTGGTCAGCATTCTGGAAAAGCGGCGGCGCCATAGATTTCTCCGGCAGCACAGACAAAAGGGCTTTTGAATTGGAAAGGCGCATCCTGCTATCTCAATACCTCATGCGCGCACAGGAAGCTGGCTCATACCCGCCACAGGAAACAGGCCTTACCTACAACAGTTGGTTCGGCAGGCCGCACATGGAAATGCATTGGTGGCATGCTGTGCATTACGCGTTATGGGGAAGAATTGATTTGCTGGAAAAAAGCCTCAGCTGGTATGCAAGCTCATTTTCCAAAGCAAGACAGATTGCAGAACGCCAAGGTTATGAAGGCGTGCGTTGGCAAAAAATGACCGATAACGAAGGCAATGAAACGCCTTCTTCTGTTGGTGCCTTCCTTGTATGGCAGCAGCCGCATTTTATTTATTTCGCTGAGCTGTGCTATCGCGATCATCCCGATAAAGCAACGCTGGAAAAATACCGGGAGCTTGTTTTTGCCACGGCCGATTTCATGGCATCATACCCGCATTACGAAAAAGAAAAGAACAGGTACATACTCGGCAAGGGGCTGATACCTGCCCAGGAAACTTTTAAGCCCGAAGAAACATTCAATCCTGTTTATGAACTGGCCTATTGGCGGTGGGCATTAGGCATTGCGCAGCAATGGAGAGAACGATCGCAGTTGCCACGCAATAAAAAATGGGACGAGGTATTGCAAAAGCTATCGGCGCCTGTTGAACAGGATAATAAATACTTGTTTGCGGAGAGCAGTACCGATGCTTATACCAATCCAAAGCTAAGAACAGATCACCCGGCCGTTCTCGGCGCATTCGGGATGCTGCCGCACACTAAAATGATAGACACTGCCATCATAAAAAATACATTCGATTGGATATGGAATAACTGGACGTGGACCGATACCTGGGGCTGGGATTTTCCAATGACGGCTATGACCGCAGCACGATTGGGATTGCGGGAAAAAGCGATAGATGCATTGCTGATGGATGTACGAACCAACACCTATCTCATCAACGGGCATAATTACCAGGATGAGAGATTGCGTTTGTACATGCCCGGTAATGGCGGCTTGCTCACGGCCATTGCTATGATGTGTGCTGGCTGGGACGGGTGCAACGAGCGTAATCCCGGAATACCGGTGAACGGAAAATGGAAGGTGAAATGGGAGGGATTGAAATTGATGCCTTGATGAAGATTTCACGCAAAGACGCAAAGTAGAACAGCCGGGAACGCGGATTATCAGGATTATTAGGATTTGCGCTGATAAATTTAGTAGGCATCTTAATTGATAATTTAAAAATCTTCTTTGCTTATTTTAAAGTTAT
>JBAVMD010000935.1:0-5690 GCA_049689695.1 Chitinophagaceae bacterium
CATGGATGAACAATATGCACAACGATCACTTTGTTGGCAACGATAAATTGCTCCAGTTGTCTGCCGCCCGTAAGGCAGGCTTAACAACACCTGAAAGCATTTTCACCAATGACCCCGACGCCATCAAAGATCTATTTGAACGCTACAATGGTAACCTCATCGTAAAGCTGCATGGGGCTTTAAGTAAAAGCATGGAAGGGAATACAGCTTTCTTTCCAACTACAAAACTTACACCTGCAGACCTTGATCGCTTGCACGAACTGGCTTATTGCCCAATGATCTTCCAGGAGTATATTGAAAAAGCTTACGAACTAAGAATAGTTTACGCAGATGGTGATTTTTTTACAGGAATGATACCAAACCGGCATGCAGGCGTAACAGACTGGCGTACCATTCAGGGTGGCGGCATTGCATGGCAGCCTTATGAATTGCCGGCAACGCTGCAGGAAAATATCCACGGCATGATGCAAAGCCTGGGCCTTGTTTTCGGAGCCATCGACGTGATCAGGAATACCGCCGGAGAATACGTTTTCCTGGAAGTAAACCCACAGGGAGAATGGGGAATGCTTCAAAAATATCTTGACTATCCTATTGGAGAAACAATTGCACAAAAACTGATAACCCGTATTAAAAATGGCTAATAAAAAAGTTCTCATCATTACGCATACCAAAGACAATGTCTGCATAGACGAGGTTACTGATTTTATCAGGCAGGCGGGTGGAGAAGCCATACGTTTTAACGTTGATCGCTATCCGCTGGACTATACGATTACAACAACGTTCACCAATAACAAGTGGCAGGTATTACTGCAGCATGAGCAGGAAACATACAACCTGGAAGACCTCGCTGCGGTATGGTATCGCCGCAGCTTTAACCTGGGAAGCGGTTTAAAAGAACTGCTGGCGCCGGAATATCTCGGACCTACCTATAAAGAAGTTCAACGCACTTTATTCGGTATGCTGGAAGGATTGCCCTGCTTTCAAATAGAACGTTATAGTGTGTATCGCCGGCTCGACAGCAAGGAAGAACAATTGCGCATGGCAGTGAAGCATGGACTGAAAATACCGGCTACCTGCATCAGCAATTCGCCAGACAATGCCAAAGCATTTATTGATCAGATGAATGGGCCGGTAGTTACCAAAATGCAAAGCTCATTTTCCATTTACAAGGAGAAAGAAGAACATGTAGTCTACACCAGCGAAATAACAGGCGATCATTTGCAGGACCTGGATGGATTAACACTCTGCCCAATGACATTCCAGGAACGCCTTGAGAAAAAGCTGGAACTGCGGGTGACCATCGTAGGCAGAAAAATATTTTGTTTCAGCATCGATTCACAAAGAGTGAGTAATGCACAGGTAGACTGGCGAAAAGAAGGTGTTGCCATGATAGAAGACTGGCAGCCTTATGAACTGCCTGATGCTATTCAACAAAAGCTCTCAGCCTTCATGGATGATTACGGATTAAATTATGGCGCCATAGATCTCATTATTACCCCCGATGAGGAATATTATTTCCTGGAAGTGAATGCAGCCGGAGAATATTTCTGGCTGGATAAGCTTGCAGATAACGTGATCTCCAAACAAATGGCCGAAGTATTACTTGGTATTGCAGAAAGGCGCGAATGAACGCGCTTTTCCTTACCTGAATTTCATGTTCATGAACTTCCACACCAGCGTGGCGGAAAGTTAAAGGCTGCCATTAATGAAATAAGAGAAATGCTCCCACCTCTGCTTTTTTTCCACCTTCTGCCTGCATGGAAACCTTCAGATCATTGCCCCCACCGCTATCGAAATACATCACTTTGATCTTGTGATATCCTTTTTTTAGAAAAGCCTTGCCGCTTTTTTCGACGGAGCCGTGATCTCCGTCATTGTCTATTATTTCAGTGTCATCCAGAAATAGTTTACTGCCATCGTCGGAACTGATGAAAAAAGTATACGCGCCGTCTTTATCGATCTTTACATATCCTTCGAAGAGGAAGGCAAATTTGTCTGGCCTGTGCTTTTCATTCACAGAAATAATATCTGCTATCCCTGTCTTTACAGTTTTCACGGAATGAAAAACGTTCATATCGATCTTGCCATCCGGCTCATAGTATTTGTATGAAATGCCTGGCTGCGGCGCTTTTACTTTTGCAGCATTCATCCATTGATATTTGATTACTGCCTGCTCCGCTGTTCCACCTGGCAACGCATCGGTCAAAAATGCCTTCGCTTTTACAATACCTGTAGTATTAATAGTGAAAGGCTTAGTGTATACCATAGCTGCTTCGCCCGGTTCACTGCCATCCGTAGTATAACGTACAATAGTTCCTTCAACCGGTGAAATAGAAATGATGGGCGCAAGCGATCCTTTGGCATAGGTTGTACTGATCACCGGCTTTTTTGCGAACTTCCCATAGCTGCTGATTCTTACAGCAAAAGCATAAGGCGCTTTGAATTTGTTAGGATCATACGCAGGAAGCTCAAGAACAACGTCATTCCCCTCCTGCTTCCAGGTAAGCGCTTCTTTTGTTGTCAGGAAATGTACATTGGTGCCGGAAGAAAATGAGAAATTTTTCAGTACGAGCTTTCTGTCTGTTGGATATTTGGGAAAGATAGCGTACAAATTATCCGCTGTTGCATTGTAAGTATAAAACAATTCTTTCACCGCAAATCCCGGGTCGGGGTCGATGGTTATCTTCAGCAGCATATCGCCGCTGCGGTCCTTATAATCACGGCGGCCTTCACTCCATTGACTGGTCTCTTTCCATCTCGAAGTGCCATAGATAGCTTCGCCATTTATTTGGAGCCATTCGCCTATTTCGAGCAGTCGTTCCTGCATGATGGGCGGGATCTTCCCATGCTCGTCAGGGCCAATATCGAGCAGAAAATTTCCGCCACGGCTCACCTTGTCAACCAATTGCAATACCAGTGATTGGGTGGAGTTATAATCCCATGCATCTTCCTCACGGTTATAGCCATACGAATAACCCATGCCCCGGCTTTCTTCCCAGTAATGATCTTCAAAATCCAGATCGGGCTGGTATTCAGGTGTGTAAATTCCGCCATGCGCGAAACGCATGCCCGATCCCCAACGATCGTTTACTACTACCCTGTCCTTAACCGCGCTTTCATTGAAAAGCCAGGCGAGGAATTCCTGCGATTTCCAGGTTTCTGCTGATGCATCCCAATCGCCATCTGTCCAGAAAACATCGGGCTGATAGGTATTGACAAGGTCTTTCATCTGCGGCCAGGTATGCTCTTTCACGAATCTATCACGGTCCGATTTCCATAAAGGATTGAACCATTCGTATAATGAATAGTACATGCCCGTATGCACAGAAGTTTTTCTCACAGCCTTAAAAAGATCGCCCAACAGATCGCGCTTTGGTCCTATGCCTGCAGCATTCCATGTAAACCCCCATGTTTTATCTGCTTCCTTACTGGGCCACAAGGCATATCCATCGTGATGCTTGGAGGTTAGCACGATGTACTTTGCGCCAGATCTTTCAAACAGCCGTGCCCATTCATCAGGATTGAAAAGCTCGGCTTTAAAATCGTTTGCAAGATCATAGTAGGTACGTTCGCCAAACTTTGTTTTGTGAAAGCGCTTGCGCGCAGTATCGTTACCCTGCAATCCCTGCTGGTACCATTCCGCATACTGCCCTTTGCTGCTCCAGCCGGGCACCGAATAAACACCCCAATGTATAAAGATGCCGAACTTGGCATCCCTGAACCATTGCGGAGTAGTGCGGTTATCTATGCTTTGCCAGTTGGGCTGAAATTGTGAAAAGCAGGGCGATGAAATAATCATCATCACAAGAATGGAGCAAGCTATGCGGAGCATGGATTTACGATTTAAGATGTACAATTTACGATTGTTAGCGGTTTACTGGTTTATTGGTTTATTGATAGTGTGCTGATGATAGAATTAGTATATTAATGTAAAATATCGGATGAAGAGCGTTTTCCTGATGATTGCCCTTGTGTTTTTATTTTGCAGTAGTTGTGTGCATTCAAAAAAGACTGCTTCTGCTGCTAAAGACCCCGTGATCATTCCACGCTCGGGGTGGAATGCCAATGAAGCCAGACCGTACAAAACGCATGTGCCGTTAAGAATAACCATTCATCATGAAGGAACGAAGTTTGAATTGAATGCTGATGCTGCTAAGCACATCAGGAACGTACAGGTGTGGGGAATGGGTAAAGACAGGAATTGGACGGATATTCCTTATCATTTTCTGATTGCGCCAGACGGAGCTATCTACGAGGGAAGAAGTGTATTGACCGTTGGAGAAACCGCTACTGAATACGATCCTTCAGGTCACCTGCTCATCACCTGCCTGGGAAATTTTGAAGTGCAGGAAGTAAGCGAGCAGCAACTCGATGCTTTGATCAGGCTCATTGCTTATGCCTGCAGGAAATATAATATTTCTGCTGAGACCATCGCATCTCACAAAGACTATTCTGCAAAAACAGATTGCCCCGGCAAGAACCTGTACAAATACCTTCAGAACGGCGAGATAAAGAAAAAAGTAAAAAAGTTACTGTAACTATTCGCACAGCTGTATGGTTTCAGCGCTTTGCGTGCTGAACTTTACAAGCTTTACCTTACCCGCTGCATCGTAATACAGTATCAGCAAACCGTAATTGGTTTGATAAGCGTCCCAGTTTGCATCTTTTAATTTCGGGTTGCCTAATGTTCTGAACAGGCTGTTACGCTTTGTTCCAAACAGAGGAATGCTGAGCTTCCCTTTGAATTTGGGTCCTATTTCCACGTAATCGCGGGCCGTATAAAAACTGATATCCTTGTCTTTGTAGAACACGCCGCCTCCGCATTTGGCTGAATTCGATTCATCTTCTGTTTGCGAGAAACAGGGAAATTTATTCCTGACATCGTAGATCATGCATTGGGTTTCAGGCCATTGACCTTACCATCTAAAACATCCACGACAAATTCAGGACAGGCAGATTTTACTTTAAGCTGTGCGTTGCCGATGAATGCCAGCGATGCAGCAAGAAAAAGAAGGGAAATGTGCTTTTTCATATTACAGGGTTTTACGGAGATTGGTAGACGCAGCAGTAAAGCAAATTCCTTGCTAAAAACACGAAAGACAGCGAAAACGCGTAAAAAATATTAGCTAAAGCAGATCGGTTGCGGAATTTACGGTTTGATCTTAAGAAAAATCCCATCGATTGAAGCATTCAAGCCAAAGCAGCAATTAAACTGATTATCTATATAGTCGATCACTGCAAAATCTTTATAAAACTTTATACTGAACTTACAGGTTTCAAGTTCCGGAGACTTATAAATAATTTTGTTGCCCAATATAGTCAAACTGTCGGCAGCCACATTAGCCACATTATACGAAGGCGGTCCTGTTACAGAAGAAATATCGAATGAAAGAAGATTTGAATTCAGTAAGCGTACATTCATGCCCCCTTCCCTGTCATTACCTTCCTTAAAAAAATATTTTCCGGCGATATCCATAGCGGCAAAAGCAGTATCGATGCCATTCAATACAGTATCTTTCTCAGTAAAATCAAAAGACAGGTCTGTAGCAGAAGACGTACTATACCAGGTTCCGGCAAATTTGTCCTTAACAAATTTGCCTTCCAGCAGACCTGTTACAGTGCCGTCTTTCTGAAACTCCTGCAACCAGTAGGAAGTGGTTGTTACTGTTCCAAGGATTGTAATGGGCTCC
>JBAVMD010000936.1:0-11024 GCA_049689695.1 Chitinophagaceae bacterium
ATCCTGACGGAACAATTACAGGATATGCATGGAGCAAGATATCAGGCCCTGCACAATACAATATTTCAAATGCAAACACTGTGAGCGCTGGTGTCACCAACCTTGCAGCCGGAACATATTTGTTCAGGCTGGTGGTAACAGATAATGATGGCGCTACAGACGACGATACAGTTATGATAACTGTTACCGCCGCACCGCCGCCGGCAAATGTTCCGCCTGTTGCCAATGCGGGTAACGACCAGTGGATACAACTGCCCACAAGCAATGTAACGCTCAGTGCGGCCGCATCAACAGATGCAGATGGAACCATTACAGGTTATGCATGGAGTAAAATTTCAGGTCCTTCTCAATATACTATTGCAAATGCAAACAGCGTGAGCACAACTGTTACCAATCTCGCCGCGGGTTCGTACGCGTTCCGCCTGGTGGTATCGGATAACAGCGGTGCAACGGATGATGATACGGTGATGATCACTGTTGCTGCTGCGCCTCCACCGCCAAACGTGCCGCCGGTTGCGCATGCAGGTAACGATCAATCGCTTCAGTTGCCGGCCAACGTGGCAATGCTTGACGGTACTGCTTCTTCCGATAATGATGGAAGCATCACCTCATACGCATGGAGCAAGATATCTGGTCCTGCGCAATACAGCATTACAAACGCAGGCAACGCAGGTACAACGGTGAACAATCTTGCAGAAGGCATCTATGAGTTCAGATTGGTTGTAACAGATAATAATGGCGCTACGGATGATGATACAGTGAAGATCACGGTAAGCGCTGCGCCTCCGCCGCCTAACCAGGCGCCGGTTGCAAAAGCAGGCAATGATGTAATTATATATCTTCCTTCATCAGGCGTTACGCTGGATGCAAGCGCATCATTTGATCCTGATGGAACCATTGCAGCTTATTCATGGAACCGCATTTCAGGACCTTCGGGACTCACCATTGTGAATGCAACCACAGTATACGCAGATGTAGTTGGATTGAAAGCGGGTGAATACATTTTTGAACTGACCGTTACTGATAATAATGGTGCAACGGCTGCAGACCAGGTGAAGATCACTGTGCTGCCTCCGCAAAACCTGAAGCCGGTAGCGAAAGCAGGAAAGGATACCACCATAGCTTTCCCTGCATCGGCAGCCTGGCTTAGCGGAATTTTATCGAACGATCCTGATGGGGCCATCGTTAATTATCAATGGAAACAGTTGTCAGGGCCAACGACTTCACTGATACAACAGGCGAGTGCGCCTTTCACAACAGTGACGAGTTTGAAATTAGGCGATTATGTATTTGAGCTTACAGTTACTGATAATGACGGAGCTGTTGCTAAGGATACCGCCAGCATTGCCGTGGTGAATAATTTCCGGTATGAAGAAGTACTCACCATTTATCCAAATCCCGTTAAGGGAAATGCGCAGGTGCGTTGTGTGAGCGACAGTACAGGTGAACTTATACTGCGCATCATTGATGGTAATGGCCGTTTTGTAAAGGCTATTCAAACTACCAAGGGACAACCATCTTTTGAAGATACTATTATGACAGCTGATCTGCCGCCAGGCATGTATTACCTGGAGGCTGTTATCGGTCAACATAAACGAATGATAAAAAAATTCATAAAACAGTAGACCCAAAGCAACCAACCAAAAAACATGGCGGGCTAAGGTCCGCCATTGTTTTTTAGTAAGAAACAAAATACAAGAAACAAGGTACAAGTAGCCGCTACAGGTTGTAGCTTCTTGTGCCGTGTTTCTTGTTCCTTGTACCTTGTTATTAGGCTTGATATTTGCTAAGAAAAGCTGTCTTTAATCCAATACCCAAATGAAAAGTTCCCTTCTTTTCTTATCAATTCTATTGTGTATGGCCGTGCAGGCCAATGAGGCTCCTGCAGTGAGTGCAGGCCCGGTACGCAGTGTTTATCTTCCTGTAAATTCAGTTCAGCTTAATGGTTCCGCGAGTGATGCGGATAATAATATTCAAACTTATCAGTGGACAAAGATCAGCGGCCCTTCGCAGTATACTATTGCATCGCCAGGCAATGCAATTACACAGGTGAATGGTCTTGTTGCCGGTGAATACAATTTTCAATTGCAGGTTACAGATGCGCTGGGCGCAAACGGGAAAGATACCGTGCAGGTGATCATTTACAACACAGCTAACGTGGCTGTTCCATCTGTTGGAAATTATCCCAACCTCATGGGTGCCAATCCGGGTTATTATGGAAATAACTGGAACGATATACAGGTGTATTCTGCAATGGCCAATGCAGGCTGCAGAAGCACACGCTCCACGATCCCGATGTTTTTCTTTGGCAGCTATGGCGATTCTGTGCGTTATGCAGAGATGAATTATTATTACAACACGCTCGGCTTCCGCGAAAATGTTTTTTTTCTTTATAACGATGTAACCGCTCCTTTTCCTGACAGGTCAACAGAAACTTTTAACGGTGAGCAGGCTGCTATTCCGACCGGACTATATCTTCCTATCTGGAACGATGATGGCTCTGTGAATATGAACAACACCTTCGCAAGATATTGTTACAAAACGGTGAAGGTATATGGAGCTTTTTCTAAGTACTACGAGATTTGGAACGAGCCTGATTTCACCAACAACTGGGGCATTGCATCTGCGCTGCCCGGTGTTGCAGGCAATTGGTGGGAGAATGATCCCAATCCATCTGATATGCTCAACGTGAAAGCACCCATTCAATATTACATAAGAATGCTGCGTGTTGCTTATGAAGTGATCAAGCGTTATCAGCCTGATGGCATTATTACGCTTGGAGGACTGGGCTATCCTTCTTTCATGCATGCATTGCTGCGCAATACTGATAATCCTGTTCCCGATGCTGGTGGCAAGCGTGGCAGCGTTACTGCGGATTATCCATTGAAGGCAGGCGCGTATTTCGATGGACTTTCATTTCACAGCTATCCTCAATATTTTCTGAAGTTCTGGGACTATACTACCAATGCCATGAGCTTTAAGCGTCACTCAGACGAAGCTATTGATCAGACCATTCGTGATAAGAATAGCTATCTCGATATTCTCCGCTCATTTGGTTATGGCACAGCTTATCCAAACAAGCCTGTGATCTGTACCGAAATTAATATTCCCCGTAAAGCGTTGAACCAGGAGATAGGCGGTATTGAAGTGCAGAGAAATTTTGCATGGAAGGCAATTGCAAAAGCGGCGCGCAACAACATCAGCCAGATGTATTGGTACGTTACAGGCGAAGTGACGGACCACAACAGCGCCGGCCAATACGATGGATTTAAAATGATGGGTCTCTACGAGAACCTGCTGCGGGATCTTCCGGGCAGTGAAAAATTAACAGACGAAGGCAAGGCGAATAAATCTGCGCAACTGCTGTTGCAGGATTTCTTTTACGATGATGCAACAACTGCATCCATGGAATTGCCGGGCGGAGCAGATGGTGTTGCATTCAGGCACCGCACCACGGGCGAAATACGTTTTATGCTTTGGGCAAAAACACATACGGATGAATCTGAGAGCAGCCAGTTGTATTATGCTTTTCCAACATCGGTTGTGAACAGGCAACTGGATGTATACAAATGGAACTATTGCATTACCAATACAAAATCTGCCACCATTCAACCCACGGGCATTCTATTGACCGGTGAACCTGTGATATTGGTGAAGACGAACCTCCCCCCCACTTCCGTGATCCTGCCGTCAGCGCAAAAACCGTTGGTGAATGCCGGGCGAGATACATCCATCAGCGTTCCCTTTATCGTTTTACAAGGCACAGCTTCGCATCCTGAAAATATTCCGATGCAGTATTACTGGGACCTCATCAGCATGAGCGGTTCCAAAGCACTTTATCCGTCGTTCAAAAACAGGAACACCCTTTCTCCTTCGATGGTTGGTTTGCAGAAAGGCGTATATGCTTTTCGTTTTACCGCAACGGATGAACGTGGGTTGTTCTCTTCTGACACTGTACTGGTAGCGGTGGATACGACTATTGCATTCCCGAATAATCTTCCCATTGCTTATGCAGGAAGAGATACAACTGTATTTGTTCCCGACCAGGTAGCGAACTTATCCGCCGCAGGATCGATGGACCCTGACGGCACGATTGTCAACTATCAATGGAATATGATCAGCGGGCCCGGCAGTATCATCATTCAAAATCCTTCTTCCGCATTGACTGCTGTTACAGGTCTTGTTGCGGGTGCATACTTTTTTGAGGTGGTGGTCACAGATAATATGGGTGCATCGTCTTCAGACCAGGTGAGGGTGCTGGTAGATGCCTTATTAAATCCTAATAAGAAGCCCATAGCCAATGCAGGAAGGGATACGGTTGTTTATTTACCTGTAACAAGTTTGTTTCTATCATCAAACGGCTCGCATGATCCGGATGGAAAGATCGTGGAGCATAGGTGGAAATTATTGGCAGGACCGTCTTCAGCTGAAATATCCAACGCATCAACAGCGAACCCATCTGTTAGCAGGTTGAAGCAAGGCACTTATGTTTTTCAATTGTCTGTTACCGATGACAGAGGCGCCATAGCAAATGCAAAGATCAGGATAACTGTTCGCGAACGTTCGTTATTAATTGTGCCGGAAAAATCAGTTATACGCGTATATATTAATGAACATCTTTCAGGTCCGTTGCAGTTAAAGATTTTTGATCCCGGAGGAAGGTTGATGAAGGAGAGCAGACTGGTTAATCAGTGGTTAACATCTCCATTTATAATTGATATAAATCATCTGAAAACCGGGTTGTATTTTGCGTGCATTACAGACGTTTCAGGACGAAAATTATCTCAAGCGTTTTTAAAACAATGATTTAATTTTTTTTCTTTCATTCCCCACCATAGGTGTTAGCAAACGATTAACCGGAAATCATTTGCCCAACCTGCGAACGTTGGCCCGTTTGGTATGGTTCTTGCAAATTCCGCAACGCATTTTTGATCCATACTTTTTAAGAAAACAAATTCGCCCTACCCGTTTCCATTAAGCCATCATCCGATTTATTTGGATTGCTGCAGCTGGTAATTGCAACGGACCTGCAAATACAGGTACGTAAAAAAAGCAGATTACACGCTGAATGGAATCTTTGTGCCCAAATGAGACCATCCATACTTTTTTGTTGACTGATTAAAATGTACAAGTACTTATGAAGAAGCTTTTATTTGGTTTAGGGTTGCTGGTACCATTTCTTTTATCTGCCCAGCAAGTTCCCCGCTCCGTAACCGCCTCTAATGGCACGTTCATAGGATTCTATGAATACAAACCACCGGCCTACAGTTCAAATCCCAACGGAAAATTTCCGTTGATCATCTTCCTTCACGGGATTGGTGAACGTGGTGACGGTTCTTCTACATTATCTTCTGTATTGAACGTTGGTATCCCCCGTAATATTCATTACGGTCTTACGGATATGAGCTTCAACTACAATGGCACGCAACAATCCTTCCTGGTATTGTCGCCCCAGCTTAGCTATAACTATGGCAACTGGCAGCCTTTCTATATTGACGAAATGATCAAGTACGCCAAGCAGAACCTGCGTGTAGATACAAACCGTATCTATCTTACCGGTTTAAGCCTTGGTGGCGGTGGCGTTTGGAACTATGCCAGTTCATCTGCCGCACGCGCAAAATCACTTGCCGCTATTGCACCTATTTGCGCAACCTGCGACTGGAGCTCGCTTTGCAACATTGCACAGCAGGCGCTCCCGGTTTGGGCCTTTCACGCCAATGATGATGGTGTTGTAGGCGTAGGTTGTACGCAGGCAGCTGTAGCTGGTATTACTGCATGCGGCGCGTCTGTGCTTCCTCAAACCACTTATTATCCTACAGGAAACCATTGGATCTGGGACCAGGTTTACGATCCTGCCAATCCTCAGCTTTACACATGGTTCCTGAGCAAGTCAAGGGGTGGGTCATCTACACCGCCTCCTCCCACAGGGAACGTAGCGCCTGTTGCCAATGCCGGCAGCGCGCAAACCATCACATTGCCTGCTAATTCGGCCAGCCTTACCGGCAGCGGCTCTTACGATCAGGATGGAACTATTACAACTAATGCGTGGAGCCAGGTAAGCGGCCCGTCAACTGCAAGCATTGTCAACGCAAATGTTGCCAATACCAGCGTAGGCGGTCTTGTTGCAGGCACCTATACTTTCAGGCTGACCGTAACTGATAATGCAGGCGCAACAAACGCTGCCACAGTTACTATTACAGTGAATAACGCGGTAGTTACAAACGCTCCGCCTGTAGCTGTGGTAAGTGGCAACCAGACCATTACCCTTCCTGCCAACAGCGCATTCCTGCTGGGCAGCGGATCTTATGATGCGGGTGGCTGGATCACAGGTTATGCATGGACGCAGGAAAGCGGCCCAGGCACTGCCACTATCGCTGCCGTTTCCACTACCAACCTGGATGTGAAGAATATGGTTGCAGGTACGTATGTATTCAAATTAACAGTAACAGATAACCAGGGCGCAACAGGAACTGCAAATGTGCAGGTAACCGTGAACGGTACATCGTCCGCAGCACCTGTAGCAAATGCCGGCAGCAACCAGACCTTAACGCTGCCTACAAACAGTGCAACACTTAATGGAAGCGCTTCTTCAGGAGTTACGTCCTATAACTGGACATCAAACGGCGGACCTTCCACAGCTACTATATCAAATGGCACCACAGCTTTCCCTACAGTGAGCAACCTGGTAGCCGGTACATATACTTTCCGTCTCACCGTTGCTAACGCCGCGGGAGCTACCAGCACTGCCGATGTGCAGGTGGTTGTAAACAGTTCAACAGTGCCCGGCAATCAGAATCCTGTGGCAGCTGCGGGCTCTAATCAGGCGATAACATTGCCAACAAACAGTGTTTTCCTCTACGGCAGCGGCTCTTATGATCCCGGTGGTGGTTATATTACCAACTATGCCTGGACACAGCAGAGCGGTCCAAGCACTGCAACCATCAATACGATTTCTTCTACCAATGTGGAAGTAAAGAACATGATAGCTGGTACTTATGTATTCAAGCTCACAGTTACTGATAACCAAGGAGCTACCGGTTCATCTACTGTTCAGGTAACAGTAAACGGTACAACACCTCCGCCTTCAGGCAATACACCTCCTGTGGCGTTGGCTGGCGGTAACCAGGCAATAGCTCTCCCTATCAATAGCGTAATGCTTTCGGGAAGCGGTTCTTACGACATGGCCGGTGGATGGGTAGAAGAGTATGAGTGGATACAGCAGAGCGGTCCAAGCCAATCAACCATCACCTACGTGTCAAACAGCAACATCGAGGCTAAGAACCTGATTGCAGGTACTTATGTATACAAATTAACGGTTGAAGACAACCAGGGTGCTACAGCTTCAGCTACAGTAAGCGTAACAGTGACCGGTTCAACTACCGTTCCTGGCAATACGGCTCCTGTTGCGGCAGCAGGTTCCAACCAGTACATCACACTTCCAACAAACGCCGTGTACCTCATGGGTGGCGGATCATATGATGTTGGCGGATGGGTTTCCAGCTTTGCATGGAGCCAGGTAAGCGGCCCGAACACGGCAACACTTACTACCATCTCTACCAGCAATGTTGAAGCTAAAAACCTGACAGCAGGAACTTATACCTTCCGCTTAACGGTAACAGATAACCAGGGTGCAACAGGAACTGCTACCATGCAGGTGTTTGTTTACGGTTCAGGTGCAAGAACAGCGTCAACAACAACAGATGTAACATCAGCGCCGCTGACCACATCTTTAGCAACATCGTCAACTTCATCAACGCCGCTTGTAAGCAACACGGCTAATACACCAAAAACTACAACTGCAAGTTCAACTAACAGCCTTGTGCTGTATCCGAACCCTGTGACAACTACAATGACGGTAGAACTGAACAACAGTCTTACCGGCGACTTCCAGATCAATGTTGTCAATGCATCAGGAATTGCGGTTAAATCCATTAAGGCAACTAAGACCTCTGCCCAATTCATTCAGCAGGTAAATATGCGGGATGTGGCACAGGGTACTTACGTAGTAGAAATCAGGTTCGCAGACGGAACCAGGTTATCTGGCCAGGTGGTGAAACAGTAATGACCACTTATCATCAGGTAAGTAAAAAGTAAGGGGAGCTGTAAACAGTTCCCCTTATTTTTTTAAATAGCTGTGTATCATTGATACATTTTTGGGACTATTGAATGTTAGCCAATAAATGGCCTCAGTGGTATAATTCTTGTTGCTTATCAGTGTTCAAAATCCATACTTATGAAAACGAAAATCTACTATCGTAATCTTTCTGCGCGTATTCCCGCAGCTCAATCATTCCCGGTAACATAGCGGTGTTTTAAGTATTCAATCAAAGACTGATGGCTGTAATCAGCCCGATCGTGCTTGCCTGAATAAACTATTTTCTGTAACCCTTAAAAAACACCACTATGAAAAACCTGCTATTAGGTATCTGCCTGATGGTATCATCCGGCTTGTATTCGCAACAGGTTGCCAGATCATTAACGGCTTCAACCGGCTTGTTCATGGGCTTCTATGAATACAAACCAACGGACTACAATGCAGATCCGTCAAAGAAATACCCGCTGATCATTTTTCTTCACGGCATCGGAGAACGCGGTAACGGCTCAACTGAATTGCCGCGCATTCTTGCCAATGCCATTCCCAAGTACATCAACGCGGGCCATAACATGCGCTTTACTTCGCTGAGCGGACAACAGGAGACTTTTCTTGTACTTTCCCCGCAGCTAGGCAGCGAATATTGGTCTTGGCAGAATATATATGTTGATGAAATGATCAAATATGCCAAGCAGAACATGAGGATAGATACAAACCGCATCTACCTCACGGGGCTTAGTCTCGGAGGCGGTGGTACCGCGAAGTATGTATCTGCCTCGCTGGCCAATGCAAAGCAGTTTGCTGCTATTGCTACGGTTTGCGGCACGTGCGAGTGGAGTAACATGTGCGGTACCGTTAGCGCTGCCAGGCTTCCTGTGTGGGCCTTTCATGCACAGGACGATGGAATAGTAGAGGCAAGCTGTACCAACAATGCCATCAATTCAATCAATTCATGCAACCCGGTGGTAAAGCCGATAAAAACTATTTATCCCAGCGGCAATCATGCTATATGGGACCGTTCTTACGACACCGTGCATAGTTTTCATAACCCGAATGTTTTTGAATGGTTCTTAGGCCATGCCAAAAACCTTCCAGCGAACACAATGCCTGTTGCCAATGCCGGTGCAGATAAGACCATTACGCTGCCGCTGAGCAGTGTTTCATTGAATGGTAATTCATCGACCGATCCTGACGGAAGCGTAGTACGGGCCAGTTGGGCGATGATATCAGGACCCGGCGGCGGATGGATAGAAAACAGCGCTGGGATCAATACGAACGTTCACTACCTCAACCAGGGCGTATACAAATTTGAGCTCACGGTGGTGGATAACCGCGCAGGATGGTCTAAAGACACCCTGACTGTAACGGTTAATCCAACTTATGCGAATATTCCGCCTGTGGCATCTGCCGGTACTGATGAAATAGTGATTGAGCCGGCCTTTTCGCTGGACGCCTCTTTATCATATGATCCTGATGGATTTATATCTACCTATAATTGGAGACAGGTGGGCGGACCGGCCGCCGCAACGCTTACGTGCAATACCTGCCCTAATCCTGTGATCGCGGGTCTTTTAACCGGAACGTACGCGTTAGAGCTGGAAGTGGTAGATAACATTGGCGCCAGAACAAAAGACACTGTTTATATTACAGGAACGAATGCAGTAGCCCCCGTTGATTTCCTTTATTTTAAAGGCAAGAATCTTGGAAAAAACAACATCCTCCAATGGGCTACTGCTAATGAATTCGACAATGCAGGGTTTGAGGTGCAGCGCAGTGCGGATGGACGCGAGTTTACAACGATTGCTTTTATAAACGGAGCGGGCATCTCTACCCAGACACGCGAATATGCGTTTACCGATGCAAGCGCTGTGCAGGGCGTAAGTTATTACAGGCTGCGACAGGTGGATTATGATAAGCAGTTCAAGTACACGCGTGTTATTAATATTAATAACGCCAATAGTAAGTTGAGCCTGGAGTATTATCCTAACCCTGTTGTATCGCAGATCACTGTTGAGCTGCAATCTGCTGATAAAGGATTGGTGCGTACACGCCTGTTGAGCATGGAAGGACGAGTGTTGAAAGAAATATCTGTGCAGAAATCTAACGAAGCATACACAGAAAAGCTTTCCACCTTAGATCTTCAACCCGGAATGTATTGGTTGGAAATATCGATGGGAGAGTGGCGTGAAATAAGAAAGATTATTAAGAAATAATAATCTTAAGGAACAAGGTACAAGAAACAAGGCACAAGAGGACCGCTCCAACTTGTGCCTTGTTTCTTGTACCTTGTTCCTTATAAAATTTATCTGAATGGGCGATAAAATGAGATAGTAGCAATTTTCAGCATCGGCATATCACCTTTGGAATCGCCGTAGCAATATATTTCATCATAAGACGAGAGATCGTATTCATCACGTATCCTGCATACCTTCTCTTCCCCATGGCAATTTTTTCCATCAAACCTTCCCGTTAATTTTCCATCCTTCACTTCTAATCTTGTCATCAGCGATTGAAGTTGCAAACCATCACGCCATTGCCTGCTCCAATGCCCCGGTGATGCAGATACTATCACCACTTCGGCGCCTGCCTGTTTCAACCGTTCTATTTCTTTCAATGCTTTGGGGCGGATCAATCCTGGAAGAACATCGTTTTCAAATGCATCGCACCGTTGCTGGAATGTCTCGAGCGGAGTATTGCCAAAATAAAATCTCAATACTTTCTGTTTGGCAACGTAGTTAGGAAGCAATCCTGTTTTCCATGCAAGAATATAATGTATGTTCAGCAGCAATCCCGCATAAAAGCGGAACAATCCTTTCTGGTATTTGATCACTTCCAGGAAAGTATCTTTTGTAGTGATGGTCCCATCGAAATCGAAAAACGCAATCCGCTTTTTCACATCTTCAATTTTTTGAACATGAATTCAGGAATGGAG
>JBAVMD010000937.1:0-2872 GCA_049689695.1 Chitinophagaceae bacterium
GCACAAGGTACAAGAAGCAAGTAAAGGAGGTCGCTGCTTATCTTGCTTCTTGTACCTTGTGCCTTGTCCCTTTTTCTTAATGTTTAAGAAACACAATTACATTCACAATCGTTCCCACATTTATTTCTTTATGCAGCTCCAACTGGTTCTCGTTGATCGTTTTTGCGGTAACATCGCCATTCAGTCCGCCGAATACGGCATTTGAAAAAGTGATCACCTGTTCATTGTTCTTAAAGCTCCAGGTAAATTGAGAGGTCTGAGGGCTGCTTGCATTGCATTTAGTGCCGCCTTCGTCAACAGTTCCGGTTCCATCGGTGTTGAAGGTTATTGTGTTATCCATATCGCACGCCTGCAGAAATCCCGGAGGCACCGGGGCATCTACTGTGCCATTGCGGTCAGCATCCACGCCTGCATTATCGTATTTCCAGGTAGACTGAGCCAGCAAATCAGTTTTTGTTTTTGATTTGCTTTTCTTGCAACCGGCATAGGGAAAGGCCAACAGGCAGATGCAGGCAGCTAATAAAATCTGTTTCATAACAAGGTATTTATCAATAGTAACAAAGGTAGTTTTTATACAACTGCGATAATCATACCGGATTATGCCTAACAAAAGTTTTGCCATTCATCATATTGGCAAATATCTTGCACCATTGTACCTTGTATTTTGCAAAACCTAATATTCCGTATGGTATACACAGCCGAAGATATCCGCCAACTGAATGAGCGGATCCAGTCAAGCAGCATTTTCATGGATCGTTTGCGCGATGAGGTGGGTCGGGTGATCATTGGCCAGTATTATATGCTGGACAGGTTATTGATCGGTTTGCTCAGCAACGGGCACGTCTTACTGGAAGGCGTACCTGGTCTTGCTAAAACGCTTGCTATAAAATCATTATCACAGGCTATTCACGCAAAGTTCAGCCGTATCCAGTTTACGCCGGACCTTTTGCCGGCAGACGTTATCGGCACTATGATCTACAACCAGCAGCGCAATGAGTTCATGGTGCGCAAGGGTCCCATCTTCGCCAACTTCATTCTGGCAGATGAGATCAACCGTGCGCCGGCCAAGGTGCAAAGCGCTTTGCTGGAAGCCATGCAGGAAAGGCAGGTAACCATTGGCGAACAAACGTACAAGCTCGACGAGCCCTTTCTGGTGCTTGCCACGCAGAACCCGCTGGAGCAGGAAGGCACTTACCCATTACCGGAAGCACAGGTTGACCGTTTTATCATGAAAGTGATAGTGGATTATCCTACCAAGCAGGAGGAGCAGATCATTATCCGCCAGAATGTGCAGGGCATGAGTGCGCCGGCCATACAGCAGGTGGTGTCTATCCAGGAAATATCGCAGGCGAGGGAATTGTGCCGCCAGGTATACATGGACGAAAAAATAGAGCATTACATACTCGATATCGTTTTTGCCACCCGAACACCTGAAAAATACCGGTTGGAAAAGCTGAAACCGCTCATTTCTTATGGGGGTTCGCCCAGGGCCAGCATTAATCTTGCACTGGCGGCAAAAGCGCATGCTTTCCTGAACAAACGCGGTTACGTGATACCGGAAGATGTGCGAAGCATTTCGAAAGATGTGTTGCGCCACCGCATCGGTTTAACTTATGAAGCAGAAGCAGAGAATGTGGATGTAGAGAATGTGATCAACGATATATTAAAAGCAATACAGGTTCCATAGTGTTTATAGTATGTAAGCCAATAAACCAATAAACCAATAGACTCCTTGCTCACCACCGCCGAAATATTAAAAAAAGTAAAAGAACTGGAGATCAAAAGTAAAAAGATCACCAGCCATTTATTTACCGGTGAATACCATAGCGCATTTAAAGGACGTGGTATGCATTTCAAGGAAGTGCGTGAGTACACCCCTGGGGATGATATTCGTTTCATTGACTGGAACGTGTCGGCCCGCTTTGGCCACCCTTTCAGTAAATTATTTGAAGAAGAAAGAGAGCTTACCATGATGTTGCTGGTAGATGTAAGCGCCAGCTCATTGTTTGGAAGCGTGCATGCAAGAAAGAAAGACATCATTACAGAGATATGCGCGGTGCTGGCATTTTCGGCCATCAACAACAACGATAAAGTAGGTGTTATTTTTTTCAGCGAAAACGTAGAGAAATACATTCCGCCCAAGAAAGGCAAACAGCATGTGCTTTATATTGTTCGTGAGCTGCTCACCATGCAGCCAAAGCGAAAAGGCACCCGCATAAGCGAAGCCATTCGCTTTTTCAATAACAGCACACGCCAGAAAAGCATTGCATTTATTTTAAGTGATTTCATGGATAAACAATACGAAGACGCGTTGAAAGTGGCTGGTAAAAAGCACGATCTTACGGGCATTAAAGTGTACGATAAAATGGATATGCAGTTGCCCGATGCAGGCATGCTGCAGGTGATGGATGCAGAAACGGGCGAGGTAAAATTGATAGACAGCAGCAATGCTTATGTGCGGCAGGAATACCAGCGGCTTTTCATGGAAACTACGGACCAGTGCAAGAGCATTTTTCTGAAAGCCGGTTGCGATCTGCTGCACATGCGCACAGACGATGATTATGTAAAAGTGTTACAAAAATTCTTTCTTGCCCGAAGCTGAGCCAATGCGTTGCAGACTACAAGATATCATCATATTGCTTACCCTGTTCATACTGATGAATGCAAACGTGCAGGCACAGCAGCCCGCTGCCAAGGCCAGTGTGGACCGCACCACCATCCTTATTGGTGAACCCATCAAGCTGAACCTGGAAGCAAATATTCCCGCCGGAAGTTCCATTAAATGGTTTCGTACAGATACGATTGCGCATTTCGAAATCCTTGATCCGGGTAAGGTAGATTCCAGCGATGCAGCCAATACTAAACTATACCG
>JBAVMD010000938.1:0-4856 GCA_049689695.1 Chitinophagaceae bacterium
TAAGTATACCGGTCCTGTATATCCTTCCCGCAAGCCATGTGCAGAATACAAAGAACAATATCAGCAGCAGCATAGAAACAATAATTTGCCACCACGGTACTCCAAACGGTATCCTTCCTATCATAACTATCGGAGAAGTAAGCGGGAACATGCTTCCAAACAATGCAAGTCCGCCATTGGGGTCTTGTACGGCCCTGGTCATGATCACGAAACCGAGAATGATCGGCATCATCACCGGGAATATGAGTTGCTGCGCATCCTGCTGGTCTTCACTTACGCTGCCAATGGCTGCGAACAGAGAAGCGTACATCAGGTAGCCGCCAATGAAATAGAAGACAAAACAAACGGCCAGCAAACCCATAGGTATGCTGCGAAGACCTGTTGTTACCTGTTCGAGCATGCCGGCTCTTGCAGCCATAGGGCCCGCAGCACCCGCCTGCTCACCCATCTGTTCTGTCATGCCCGGAAATAGCATGGGAAGAATAACCTGCAGTACTCCTATCAGCACTATCCATATAATGAATTGCGTAATGCCTACTGCACCGATGCCGATGATCTTTCCCAGCATCAGTTGAAAAGGTTTTACCGAGCTCACGATCACTTCAGAAATGCGATTGGTCTTTTCTTCCATCACACCACGCATTACCATACTGCCATAGATCAGCAGCACCATATAAATAAGAATGCCGGCAGCAAACGCAACCGCATAAGCAACGCCTTCCACGCTTTTCTTTTCGCCATCGCCGGAATCGATCGTGCTGGGAATGTCGAAGTCTGATTTGATAGATTCGTATTTCTTCGGATCGATGTTTGCATTCAGCATGCGCTTTTGCTCGATAGCCCTGTTCACTTTGCGATCTATTCTGCTTTTGGTTACCAGGCTTACTGCAGACTGGCTGTGCAGCTCGATACTGTCTGGCCGGTTAATATCAAATTCAGGAATGTACAGGAAAGCCTTGTATCCGAGATCATCGTATTTCGATTTGAACGACTCTTCAGTTTCATTGCTCACGAATTCATATTTTACGCTTTCTTTTCCATCTTTATCCGGCGGTATCTGTCCACCAAATAAGTTGCCCTTGTCCAGTATCGCTATTTTTTCTCCTTCACTGCTATCGCTCATGGCAATTGCAATGATGGCTGCATAAAAACCGATGATAATAAGAGGGACCAGGATCGTAGTGAGCAGGAAAGATTTTTTTCTTACACGTGTTAAATATTCACGCTTGATGATGAGTAATATTTTGTTCATGGCAGAGAGTTAAGATTTGATGGATTGAAACTGGCGGCTTATAGAAGTACCTTCCACAAGCTTGATGAAGATGTCGTTCAAAGAAGGCAGCAGTTCATTAAATCCCTGGATATTTACGTCCTGGTTAATAAAATGCTTTAGTACATCGTTCGGGCGGTATCCTTCATTTATTTTCACCACAAGCGCGCCGTTCTTTTCTCCGATCTGTTCAAACGAAGGCGATTGCACCTGTCCGGGATTTCCTTCCAGTGCAAGCTGGTAGAGATTTTCCTTGAACTGTTGCTTTACCTCTGCAACGCCGCCGTCGAGTATCTTTTTGCCTTTGTTCACCAATATGATATGGTCGCAGATCTCTTCTACCTGCTCCATGCGGTGCGTGCTGAAAATGATGCTGCATCCCCTGCGCGAAAGCTCATAGATCTCATCTTTAATAAGGTTGGCATTCACGGGATCGAGGCCGCTGAACGGCTCATCCAGGATTACCAGCTTCGGTTCGTGCAGAACAGTAGTTACAAACTGTAATTTCTGGCTCATGCCCTTGCTCAGGTCTTCTACTTTTTTGTTCCACCAGCTTTCCATCCCGAACTTGATGAACCATGCTTTCACTTTTTCCATGGCCGATGAATGGCTCAACCCTTTAAGTTGCGCCAGGTAAACCGCCTGCTCGCCGATCTTCATTTTTTTATACAGGCCTCTTTCTTCGGGCATGTAACCGATACGGCCTACATCGTTGATGGGATCGAATTTTTTTCCTTCCAGCAGGATGCTTCCTTCATCGGGAAAAAAAATGCCGGTAACCATGCGCAGCAAAGTGGTCTTGCCCGCGCCATTTGGGCCCAGCAAGCCGAAGATGCTGCCCTGTTTTAGTTCGAAGCTGATGTCGTCAACAGCTTTTTGAGTAGCGTAGTATTTTTTAAGGTTCCTGACTTCGAGGATATTCATGCAGTGTGTTTTTTGGTCATTAAGTCAATTGGTCATTGAGTCAATTGTAAATTGTCAGTGGTGAGTTGTGAGTGGCAAAGGTGAAAAAAAACTTACAACTCACCATTCACAACTCACAATTTAGTCGCTCTCACTTCTCCGGTATTACAATCTTACCAAATTAAATTTTTCCGCAATACACTGCGCAACCCGCTCGCCGTCCATAGCCGCGCTCACAATGCCGCCTGCGTAACCGGCGCCCTCTGCGCACGGGTACAATCCGCTTACCTGCGGATGTTGCAGCGTACCCGGCTGTCTTGGTATGCGCACGGGGGAGGAGGTGCGGGATTCAGTAGCCACTACCACCGCTTCGTTGGTAAAATAACCTTTCATTTTTTTACCAAATTCAATAAATGCCTGCTGCAATCCTTTGAACACAAAGCCGGGCAGCACTTCCTGCAACAGGGCCGCACGAATGCCCGGCAAATACGAGCAATCGGGCAGGGAGGCTGATAATTTATTCGCTGTAAAATCTGCCATTCGCTGAGCCGGCGCTGCAAATTTACCACCGCCTGCAGCATAAGCATCCTGCTCAACCTTTTGCTGGAAATATAAACCGGCGAGCGCCTGCTGTTTGCGGAACGGTTTTACATCTTTCTCTTCTATGTTCACAACAATGCCGCTGTTGGCAAAGGGGTTGTTGCGTTTGGAAGGGCTCCAGCCATTCACTACCAGCTCCCCCGGCGCGGTAGATGCAGGGGCAATGATGCCGCCGGGGCACATGCAGAAAGAAAAAATACCATGATCGTTCACCTGTTGCACGAGGCTATAAGATGCGGGAGGCAAATGAATGCCGCGGTTGCTGCAATGGTATTGAATGGAGTCGATGAGCGATTGCGGATGCTCAACCCGTACGCCCAATGCAAAAGGCTTGAAATGGATGAGTATTTTTTTATCATACAGCAGTTGAAATATGTCGCGGGCGGAGTGGCCGGTAGCAAGTATTACAGCGTCTGCATCAAACTGAGACCCATCCATGGTGCGCACACCGGTAATGGAATCGTTATGAATAATAAGATCCGTGACTTTTTTTTCGAACAGGAAAATCCCTCCGCTTTCGGTGATCTGGTGACGCATGGAAGTAATGATCTGCGGAAGTTTGTTGGTGCCGATGTGCGGATGCGATTCGCACAGGATATTTTCTGCCGCGCCAAACTGTACAAGCAGGTTCAGGATGCGGTTCACATCGCCGCGCTTGGTACTTCTTGTGTATAGCTTGCCATCGCTGTAGGTGCCGGCACCCCCTTCCCCGAAGCAATAATTGCTTTCGGGGTTGATGATGCCTTCTTTGTTGAGCAATGCAAGGTCGCGGCGGCGGGCACGCACGTCTTTGCCTCTTTCCAGTACAATCGGGCGAATGCCGTATTCTATCAGCTTCAGGGCCGCAAAAAGACCGGCCGGCCCCGCACCGATTACGATCACTTTTTTTTCTGCTTTGCTTACGTTGGGAAAATGATAATGAGTTGTTTTTCTTTCATGAAAAGGTTCATTAATGAAAGCCAGGCAGCTTAGATTAATGTAAGTGGTTTTTCCGCGCGCATCTATGGATTGCTTCAGGATGTGAAACCCCGTAACATCTGCCGGTTTTTTTCCCGCGGCAGCGGCAAGATATTTTTGTATGTGTATGTTGCTTGCGGCCTCTGATGGAAGCAGCCGCAACGGAATGGTCTGCTGCATGAGGTTTATCTTATTGGGTCACTTGGTCATTAGTCATTAGTCATTGGGTCATTAAGTCATTAAGTCATTAGGTCATTGTTATCTGTAAACTAAGTTCATAAATTTCATTAAAGAATCTGCTAATGACTTAATGACTAATGACCAAGTGACCAAATGACTTCCTAACTGAGGGACTCATTCAAAAAAAGAAAGGAGCCCTATTGGACTCCTTTGCAAAATTAGCTGGTTGTTTTATTACTTTTTCTTGTTTCTGAAAAGATAGCCTACGGTGATCGCTCCAAACTGGTGCCTGCTTTTGAAGGTATCGTATTCAGCTTTGAAAACATTGGTGGTACCGTATACGTAGCGTGCATTTATGGTAATATTCATCGGCAGTACGTATTCCATGCCCACTACTGCATCGAAGCCTGTCTGGTTCACATCTTTTTCAATATTGCTTTTGCCCGTTGCGTTGGTAAGGGAAGCTTTAGTATTGAAGCTAAGTTGCGGCCCCACATAAAAACTAAAATTCTGATTATTGGTAACACCCTTCAGCAGTACAGGTATTTGTATATAATTCAACTTCACAGAGGAATTGGTGATTCCTTCATCTGAAGTGAGGTGTGTGAAATTTAGCTCAGGCTGAACATGGAAATTCTTACTGGCAACCATTGCATAAGAAAAGCCGAAGGTATGATTCACTTTAAGGTTGGAAAAGCTTCCGCTTCCATTACCTTCTGTATCGATATAGTTCAGGACAATTCCGGCCTTTGCGCCGAAGCCCTGTGAAAATGCAGTGCCTGCAAAAATCATTGCAAGCACAAGAACAGCGAGTTGTCTCATAAAGCAGGTTGGTTTACTATGCAAAGAAACTTGTTGGGTTTAAGAAATCAAAATATATTTTGGCGGGGGGTTTATATTGAAGTTTTTGTGTTCCGGCTTTGGGGTTTGGTGTTTCGGGTTCATT
>JBAVMD010000939.1:0-9738 GCA_049689695.1 Chitinophagaceae bacterium
CCGAAATACCTCAGCTTGTACGCCCCCCTGTTTGGCGCATACATCACACTAAAGCGCTGGTCTGTTGCATAAGGATCTTTACGGAAGCCATAGGTTTTCCTGGAGAAACCGGCGCCTAACAGCAAGCCATCATCCGGATTAAACCCTGCAATTATTCTCGGAAAACGATACTCGGGGTATTTGTATTCAGCCCAGTTGAAAGTGTTTACATCAACCTCACGTGAGAAGCGCATTTTAGAGCGGTTTGTGCTCAGTACGTAATTCACGCTGTCTTTCATATCGTACAGCATGTTGCGTACATGGCCTTTGATGTTGAACGTATCATTTCCTTTTCCACCAATGATGCGCATCTTGATCTTTGAAGTAGCATTTTCATCTACATAGAACAGGTCGTTACCATTCAATCCATACAGCCTGATCTCATCGGTAAGGCCTTGCTTGAACACCCGTTCATAAATTTTGAAGCTGGTATCTATCCGGTCCTGCCTTCCGTAAACGATCACTCTCAGGCCTGAATCAACAGACGATACATGAAAGTATTCGCGTTCGTTAGTACCTATTATGTTCACATAATCAGAAAGGAATTTGTAATACTTCATTCCTTTTTTATAAAGATTATCCCGCCGGTTCTTAAGCCTGCGTGTGATGTCTGTACCGCCTACTTCATAAATCTCTTTGGGCAGTTTGTGCACTGCAGTTTCTATAACGGTATCGGTAAGGTCTTTTTGAAATTGCAACAGCGCATTTTTCCAGTCTTCTGCATTCAAACGATTCAGGAATACGCGGTCAAAATCACGTGCGCTGAATCCCAGCCAATTGACCTGCGGAAGGTTCGATTTAAACCCGCGGAGGAAAGGCATTCTCTGTTGCGAGATGTACCACATCAACACACCGTTTGAGCGGAAGAAAGCCTGGTCCCTGTCTTTAGCAATAGGATAATATATTTTTCCTTTGCCTGTATCTATTTCACCCCATTTCCATTGATCGAAATGGCGGTCCCAGTCAGCTATTAGTATATCCAGCAGCCTTGCTCTCAGTACAGCTTCCTGGTCTACGCGGTGATCATTGTCATCCACCAGCTTTTCCAGCATCTTGGCTGTGCTTTTTGCTGATTTGCCATCGATAGTAGGTTCGCGCTCTTCCAGCAAACAAACAGTTTTAGAAAACATTTTCTGGTAAATGCCCAGCGCGGGATCGTCGGGTACAAAAAAGAATTCGGGTTTGGGCACTATCACGCCGGTTGCTTTTGCAAGATCGGGTATGGCCAGCGGCGCATAAGGATGTGCGGCAGAGATCATATCCTGCACAATGTTTTCGGCTATGCTGTTCCTGAAATTTTCAGGTATGGCCAGCTCAGGATCTTTGTCGATGGTGCGCAAAGTCCATTCCTTTCCGTTACTGTCTTCCAGCTTCAGCGATTTAGTTTGTTTGCCGCCTCCCAAGCCGGTAATTTTAAACCCGCCTCTTTCCGTTTTCAGGTGAAACACTTTCATGTTCACGGGAGTTGACCATTCTTTGCGATAATTATCTCCCAGGGCCCAGCGTTGAATGCCGGATGCCTTGCCATAGCGTTCGCCCGCCTGTACATTTATAGTGTCTTTTCTTTCTGCGTTAACAGTGCCCGTTACTTTCTTGGAAGTATCTTCCAGCTTTTCCGAGATCTTGGAGAAATTAAGTATGTGGCTGCTATAGTCTTTCTTAACTGAATCTCCCGTGGTTATATAAAAAGAGATGTCTACATTTTTATTTGTTGAAACATCTATGGTTGCAAAGCCATGCTCCATAGCGGTATACATGGTCTTGCGGCTTTTAGCTACACGGCTTGTTTTTGATCCGCTTCCGCTTACTATATAATGATAGCTGCTGTCTTTTATCAGTTGAAGATTGTGCTCGTGCCCTGCCACAAAGATCACATTGGGATGGGTACGCGCAACGGCTTCCACATCACGTATCATATTTTGATAAGCCGGATGCGGGATGTCTTGCGGACTACCGAATACACTGCGGCTGATGGGATAAATTGAACCAATGCCGGGCAGCGGGATGTACAGGTTCTTCCATTTATCAGTAAAAGGGAAAATATGTTGCTTAATGCCGAAGTATCCGCCATGAATTCCCGTGCTTCTGAAAGGATGGTGGCAGGCGAGTATCACCAGTTTGGTTAGGTTGCGTGAAAATATATCGGTGAGTTGCGTGAGCACTTCCGTTTGCGTTTTGTAAGGGCAATCGGACTCTACTCCTGGTTTATCATAAGGGTGAATCCACCATTGACTGTCAAAAATTACCAGCACTACATCTTTTCCCAATGGCACTTCAACCGGGCCGCCGCAGCCATCCTGCGGGAAGAACTGCACGTTCTCCTTACCCAGTATGTTTACATAATTCTGCTGGCGCAATATGGCCTGGTAACCATGTTCGCCTCCATTGTTCCAATCATGATTACCGGGTATCATGATCAGGCGGGCCGGAGTATTTTCCACGATATGTACCTGGGAATCCAGAACGCTACGGGCTTCGGCATAACCAACATAAGCATCGTCTGGCAGTCCTTCTTTATAAAGATTATCTCCCAGGTAAACAATAAGCGTTCTTTTATCGAAAGGGATTGTTTTTTTAACCATGTCCGGCACTGGATGCCTTCCATTGATCAGGGCGCCGGCGTCACCTATCAACACAATTCTGTTAGCGATGGTATCTGTCTGCGCTTGAACAGTGGGAAAAAAATACAGGCTTAAGAGTGCAAAGAGAATCGTCCGTTTCATGGTGTACCCGTTCATTTACGTTTAAAATATAAGATATTGGCTGCCCCTATGTCGGCTGATTCATTGGATATGAGAAGATCTCCCCGCGGCGTAAATGCCATTCCCTCCGGCTGCTTATAAATTTTTGGGCTGATCTTATGCACCGCTTTCGGAACACCGTTAAGGTCGGCCACCACAAGCACCTTATTAATGGATGAAACAATAAAAAGCTCGTTTGTCAATGGATGAACCGTTGCTGCGGAAGGTTTGAACCGCACCTTCTTTTCATCCATGAGGTCTTCAATTTTTCTTATGTCCATTACGAATACCGGGTTAGTTACAAAGGCGTTGCTATCTGTATTAAATGCAAAAGCCGACAATGAATTTTTGTCATCGGCCTCACAATCCTTACAAAGCAATACCAGGTTCTTATTGCGCGGGTCACGGTATAATATCTCAAACTCATTTTTGCCCGGGATGGTCGACACATGTTCTTTTGCTATCACTGAATCCGGCCTGATGAACCTGAACTGGATAATGTTGCCATTACTTTCCAGCACATAAAAAGTACTGTCTGTCAGCACCACATCTTCAAAGTCGGCCCCCTTAAAATATTGCCATTTCTGCAGATCGATGTCGTCTTTAAGATGGATCTTATACAGCCATCCCCGTTCATCGTTAATAGACAACACGCTGTTATCCCTTGCATTATAAACAATCCCTGAAATTTCGTCCAGCGAGGGCGGCAGCTTATACACCGCAGGCCTGTTGAGGTTGTACCCCGGAGGACTGGTAAGCTTTTCAGGATCTGTTTTCGGTTGGCAGGCTGACAAGGCAATTATAAAAAGGAAACATAACAAGCCGAGGCTTATGCAGGGACGAGTATATGCCTTCAGGTATCTGTTAAACATGTAAGCACTATCAGGATTTAGCTTTTTTCCTATAGTTAAGGACGCAAAAGTATTGCCCGGCACTTTCAGTGTATTACCCACGGTAATGGTTAGGCTATTATTGATAAATGTACCGAATCCGGGGAAATTTTTCTACGAGAGTCCGCTAAGGATGCAGAATGCGGCTAACTTCTTTAATGGGAGAATTTTCAACGGCCGGTTCTTTTGCTGCCTCAGGTGTATCGGGAAGATCAGTGTTTACAGAAACTCTTAATCCTCTCAAACCTACAACTCCTTGTAGTTCTTCCAGGTCGTAACGCTCCAGATCGTCTTTCAACAAGCCTTTGCTTTGAAGGAATTCGATATAACCTGCATATTCCTCGGCTTCTTTGGGCTGGGAGTATACAATGGCTATGGTGCCTGGTTTTGTAAGGCGCTCGTGCGTATCCCTGATATGCACTTTATCGATGCGCTTTTTGATGATCTCGTAACGGATATTGTATGCCCCGTCTACATCAAACTTGCGTTCTGCCGTGCGGAAGCTGATGGAAATGGGATGGCTGTGCGCCAGTATCAGCTGCGTGGTGTGCAGGCGAAGCGGCAGTTCATCCTGTAATTTATGCGTAAGCTGCGCCGCTTTAACAAGCGTATGAAGCTGCCATATTTTAAGGTTCCTGAGATAGAACGTATCGAAAGGAATGTTGGGAGAAATGGACTGACCAATATAAATGTTGAAATCAAGCCCGTCTGTAACGAACCTTTCAAAATAATGCGGGAATATTTCCTGCGCCGCCTTCTGTTCGTGGTCGATAAGCATCGCCACTTCGTTATTGATCTTTGTGATGCTCTCTTCATAACCTTTACGGTGATGATAGATCATCCTTACCGGTGAATCAATAGCCTCCAGGTACTCACCTACCTCTCTTTCCAGTAAAGGCATTACCTGCCGCAGGTGACGAAACAATCCTGCCAGTTCTTCTGCCAGGAAATGATGAATAGCCATTTCTTCTTCGGCAAAAAGTATATTGGTGACCGAATGCGTATAGCGCTGGATCCTGAACTGTATCTCATCCAATAAAGGGTACGCCCCTGCCGCCTTTGCCCGTTCAACAATGCGGTAGGCCATTGCCAGTTGCTCCAGCATGTCAAGTTGAATGGCATTATTTCTTTCTACAGAAGAATTACGGATGTCGATGGCACCGTACAATGGGAAAACATCCTCAAATACGATGGACTCTATTTTGGTTTGCGGGCCTTTGTCTTTTTGAAGATAATTAAGCGCAGCATCGGTAAATCTCCATTCCACTGCATCCTGCACGGCAGTAAATTGTTCTTTGATCACTTTATCTACCTGGTGGTCCAGTTGCTCCTGGCTTTTCTGAAGCGCAATGGTAAACAACGGCAGCGCAGGCTCTATGCGTGCGGCATGTTCCCGGCTAAGCATCCCCGCCTGTAAAGAAGCGAGGATGAGCAGACCCAGCAACTCTTTATCTTCTGTAAAAAGCGGACATACAAGTGCATTCTTAAATCCGCGCTCATGCAGCATGAACAGAAAAGGATAGCGATAAAGCGTTTCTTCAGTAAGGTCGTCTACTCTTAGTATATGCGTTCTTGTTTTGAAAAAGCTAACTATCTGCTTGTGCAGCTCAATTTTTGTAGACTGCGGAACATCCTTATGGTTTTTTACATAAGTGTCTGAAGTGATCAGCTGCGAAAGCACCAGGTGATTGTTGACTTTAAAGAAAGGCTTGATGGCAGTATGCACCCCATCTACGCCAAGCAGGTTTCTTATCTGCACCTGCAGCTCTTTGAACACGTCGTGATCTGCAAAAGAATGAATATGCAGCAATTCGTTCTTGATCTTGTTGATGATCTCCCGTTCCGTCACTTCCCTGATGCGCACGATCACCATTCCTTCAAAATAATAATCTTCCAGGTTAAATAATTCCTGCAGCTCTTTCATACCGGCAAGATCAGAGATCCTGCAGCATTTATTGATCATAGACGCGGGCAGTTCCGGTAGAGGTTTTTTTGTAACAACATCAATAAAACGCGTGTCCAGCTCCAGTTCCATAAACCGGTCAAGGCCTGAATCAGGGCATTTATAAGGATGAACAGAAGTAACGGTACCGTCTATTTTTATATCGTACAATCGGCTCAGGATGATCTGGTAAGCGCCCAGGCATTTCTCTTCATACATTCTTTCGCTGGTAGCGTCATCCGGCATAAGTATGATCTTGCCCGGTGCATCCATAAACAATTGACGAAACAGCGAAGAGGAATAGATCACTTTATATTGAAAAGGCAGGCTGATGGCATACAGGTCGTCTTTGTCAGACAGTGTGACCGGGAAAACGGTAGTCATCATTTGCGCGATGAGCGGCGCATGTTTTTCCAGTAATGATTCGTCGGTAATTGCCTCAAGCAGATCAGGATACTCTTTTACTTTGTTCAGCAGGTCAGCATAAATTTCTCCAATTCCGGGTTTACCATCGGTGATAGCATTTTCCCACATGCGCAGCAGCGGTTTGAAAGAAAAGCGGCTGCGGAATTGCACCTCATTCTGTACTCCGTAATTCATAACACTCATTTTTAAAGGCAGTTTTCACGGATGCAGTATTTCAAGGCGGGGATAAAAAGATACGGCAAAGTTAGTGTATTCGGTTTTGGGAAGCACGTCACCATTTTTGGGCTATTTGGCACTTTCTTCGTGTTTCACAACCTTCTGGTAGTATTTACAGGCTGGCCTAAGGCCACAGACTACGCATTTAGGGCTTCGGGCAATGCAGATGTACCGGCCGTGAAGAATGAGCCAGTGATGAAATACATGAACCAATTCCGAAGGAATGAATTGTATCAGTTGCTTTTCAGTAGCCAGCGGGGTAGTGGCATTTACGGTAAGTCCAATACGGGCCGAAACCCGGAACACATGTGTGTCCACAGCCATATTGGGCTGCTTGTCTATTACCGAGGTAATAACATTGGCTGTTTTGCGGCCAACGCCGGGCAGCTCAACCAATTGCTCCACAGTCATGGGAACTTCGCCATTGTATTTTTCAACCAATAGCTTCGCCATTCCAATAAGATGCTTAGTCTTATTGTTGGGATAGGAAATGCTTTTTATGAGAGGAAAGAGTTCCTCCACACTGGCCCTGGCCAAAGCAATCGCGTCAGGATATTTGTTGAAAATCGCGGGCGTAGTCATGTTCACCCGCTTGTCTGTACATTGGGCCGAAAGTATTACAGCTACAAGTAGCTGATACGGCCCATCGTAGAGGAGCTCAGTTTCCGCATCCGGGCTGTGCTGCTGGAAGTAATCTATTACAAACCTGTAACGTTCCTTTCGTGTCATGAAGAGGCTTCGCCTTTTTCAAGTCAAGAGAGTCTTCGTCTTAAAAAGGCGAAGCCTCTTGAAAAACTTTCGTTTTATACAGACTCCACTGCAGTCTCACGTGCATAATTCAGCACGCTTAACACAGCTTCTGTACGGGGAGCTACAAGGGTTTGATCAAGATTTGTGTGAGCTTTACGCAATACTTCATATTTCTCGCGAAGCGTCCAATCTTGCTGCAGGGCTAGTTCGATAGCGGCTGTCTTTTCAGGGGTTGACTCATGGTATAAATACATTACCAGGTCTTCCGGGGTAAAGAGTGTCATAGGCAAAACCATTATGTGTCCAAATGTGTCCAAAAATGTACCGAAGTTGTCCATACTTCGGCGTCCGTCCGTGATATAAACGACAACTGAAAAACGTTATTGTCCTGTATATCAAATAACCGTCGTAATTAAGCGGAGGTAAGATAGGAATTGCTGAAACAAAGCTCTAACGTAAAACTACTCATTTCTTCTCCCTGACCAGAAAAATGTCTTCATTGTCCCGCTTCATCAGGTATTTCTCGCGGGCATACTTCTCCAGGAGGGCCGCATCGGAGCGTAACTGTTTGAGTTCCTGCTGTGTTTTGGCGATCTCCTGCTCGTAATGTTCCCTGCTTTGTTCCAACGCTTTCAACTGCTGCCGGTGCTTATAATTAGTGATCACGTCCCTGTCGTCAAAGAAAACCAGGAACACAGCAAAGGCAACCCCGGCAATGAGGTATTTATTGGTGAGCAAAGAGGGAAGGCGCAATTTCATGGGAAGAATTATTATTAGCTGATTAGGTAATTAGCTGATAAGCTTTCCAAATTTAATCTTTCCCTTCGGATAAACGCCCGTAGTTCCCAGCATTTCCTCAATGCGTATCAGCTGGTTGTACTTGGCCATCCTGTCTGAACGGGAAGCAGAACCGGTTTTGATCTGACCGCAATTCAGTCCCACCGCCAGGTCCGCAATAGTTGTATCCTCCGTTTCACCGCTGCGATGGCTCATGATGGTATTGTAACCATTATGCTGTGCAAGCGTTACCGCATTGATGGTTTCTGTGATGGTGCCGATCTGGTTCACTTTCACCAGCAGGCCATTGGCAATTCCTTTGTCGATGCCCTGTTGAAGGCGTTCAACATTGGTTACAAACAGATCGTCGCCTACCAGCTGGCATTTATTGCCGACAGCTTCGGTAAGCATCTTCCATCCTTCCCAATCGTCTTCCGCCATACCGTCTTCAATGGATTGAATAGGATATTGCTTCACCCAGCTTGTCCAGTAATTTACCAGTTGTTCACTGGTCATTTCCTTGCCATCGCTTTTATGGAAAACGTATTTCTTCTTTTTGTTATCCCAAAGCTCACTGTTAGCGGCATCCATGGCAATCACTACATCAGAGCCTGCTTTATAGCCTGCTGCTTCAATGGCTAACAGTACTGTTTCTATAGCTTCTTCATTGCTCTGGATATTCGGTGCAAAGCCGCCTTCGTCTCCCACGTTGGTGCTGTAGCCTTTTTTCTTGAGAACGGTTTTCAATGCGTGAAAGATCTCCACGCCCCAGCGCAGGCCTTCGCTGAAAGTAGAAGCGCCGGTAGGCATAACCATAAATTCCTGGAAATCTATCTTATTGTCAGCATGTGCGCCTCCATTCAGGATATTCATCATGGGAATGGGCAACACTTTGCCGTTTGTTCCACCGATGTAACGGTATAAAGGAAGAGAAGCTTCTTCAGCAGCGGCCTTTGCCACTGCCATGCTCACGGCCAGCAGCGCATTGGCGCCCAGCTTGCCTTTATTGGGAGTGCCATCCAGCTCAATCATAGCCTGGTCAATGCCGGCCTGGTCTGCCACATCCCATCCGGCCAGTTCTGGTGCAATGGTCTCTTTAATATTGTTTACTGCTTTCAGAACGCCTTTGCCGAGATAACTGTTTTTATCGCCGTCGCGCAATTCAACTGCTTCGTGTATGCCAGTACTGGCGCCACTGGGAACGGCTGCCCGCCCTACCGCGCCTTCGTCTGTAATAACATCTACTTCTACGGTGGGGTTACCACGGCTATCGAGGATTTGTCTTGCAAAAACATCGGCTATGAAGCTCATTAGTTTATTAGTTTATTGGTTTATTGGTTTATTAGTTTATTAAGTAGCTGCTCCTATCGCAACTCCCTGCTTAAAGCTTAAAGCTCACAGCTTATAGCTCGCAGCTGAAAGCTCACACCTCGCTTATGTTCGTGTATTCGTGCTCGTCAGGTTCCGGAAAACATCTTCCAGGCTTTGCGTTTCAGTTTGCAAAGAAACAATGTTGAGGTTATGCTGCAAAGCGAGGTCGAAAATTTGTTTGCGGACGAGCTCGATGTTGTCTGCCTGTATCTGCCAGGTATATCTGTCTGCGCTGTTTGCGCTGGTAACTCCCTGCAACCGGGTAAGCCATTCTGTTTCCAGCGGCTCTTTGAAAGCTACTTTTAAAACGTTTGAAGATGATGAGCGTTGAAGATTGCTGAGCAGATCATCCGCTACCAGTTGGCCTTTGTTGATAATGATCACACGATCGCATATCGCTTCTACTTCCTGCAGAATATGAGAAGAGAACAGCACGGTCTTGTTTTTTCCCTGCTGCCTGATCACTTCACGTATCTCTATGATCTGGTTAGGGTCCAGGCCGGAGGTAGGTTCATCCAGTATCAGCACTTCGGGCTCATGAATGAGAGCGGCTGCTAATCCAACCCTTTGCTTGTATCCTTTGGAG
>JBAVMD010000940.1:0-6966 GCA_049689695.1 Chitinophagaceae bacterium
ACATTATGGGGCTCGCCCGCTGCAATGGTTATCAATTTATCGCCCATTAATCCGTCAGACGCGATCGTAGCAAACGAGGTGGATTTTAAGAAGGGCCTGATCTTCGACTGCAGGGCCATGTCTACGCGTATCAGGGAATCGGAAATAATTGATATGCTTTCTACTGTGCCTATATTAATGCCTGCAAACCTGATGTTATTGCCTTCCTGCAAACCGCCAACATTGTTGAAGGTGCCGTAAATGTGGAAGGTATCGCCAAACATGTTTTTCTTTTTGCCGATAAGGAATATCCCAAT
Organism: Chitinophagaceae bacterium; assembly: GCA_049689695.1. Classification (GTDB taxonomy): domain Bacteria; phylum Bacteroidota; class Bacteroidia; order Chitinophagales; family Chitinophagaceae; genus DASPKM01. The sequence goes on from JBAVMD010000940.1 coordinate 297, forward strand.
GAAAAGAAGCAATATGCCGATGGCGGTAAAAATGCCTATCCTTACTTTCTGAGAAGCTGTTGTTTTCATAATAATTTATTTAAAAAATGCGCTCACCAGTTTGTCAGGTGAGCTCTCTAATTCATCATAGCTGCCTTCCGCAATAAACGAACCGTCATTCATTACCAATATTCTGTCGCCGGTGATCCGCGCGCAGGAAATATCGTGTGTGATAATTATCGATGATGTTCTGTATTTCTTTTGCATTTCCAATATCAGCTCACTTATTTCCCTGGAGGTAATGGGATCAAGGCCCGTTGTTGGCTCGTCGTAAAGCATGATCTCCGGTTTAAGAATAAGTGTGCGGGCAAGACCAATGCGTTTGCGCATGCCGCCGGAAAGGTCAGAAGGCATGGCATCTATAGCATCCAGTAAACCCACTGCTTCCAATACTTCTTCTACAGACTGGTTGATCTTTTCTTTATCTGTAAGGCGCAACACTCTTGTAAGGGGAAATTCAAGATTCTCCCTTACTGTCATGGAATCATACAGCGCGGCGCTCTGGAATAAAAAACCTACTCTCGCTCTTAGCGCTTTCAAATCATCCTCATTCAGGTCTTTCACTTCTTCGCCAAACACTTTCAGGCTGCCCTCATCCTGCAGCAGCAAGGCAACGATACATTTAATAGTAACGGACTTGCCCTGGCCTGATCTGCCTAAAACAATAAGGTTCTCCCCCTTGAAGAGGTCCATTGTTATATCAGTAAGCACATGCTTTTCACCAAAGGATTTTTTCAGGTTCCTGATCTCAACCACGGGTTCTGTATTCTTATTTTCCATCATTCTCATTTTAGGTATAAGCAAATATGCTTGTTAACTGAACCGCAATAGCATCTAAAACGATGATCCATAAAGATGCATTCACTACTGCTGAATTAGCAGCCAGTCCAACACTTTCTGTTCCCCGGTTTGAATTATATCCTTTATAACATCCGATAAAACCGATCGCAAATCCAAAGAAGATCGTCTTGGCTACTGAAGGCAGTAGGTCTGAAAAGGTCAGTGCAGCGAATGCCTTGCTGAAATAAAGGGTGATGCTGTAATCACCGTTCAGGTTAGACGCCATAAAACCTCCAACCAGCGCGAGTGCATCGGCCATAAGTGTGAGCAAGGGTATCATTACCGTGCAGGCCAGGATGCGCGGCACTACCAGGTATTGCATGGGGTTAGCGCCTGAAACCTCTATGGCATCGATCTGCTCACTCACTTTCATGCTGCCAAGCTCCGCTCCGATGCTGGAAGAAATTTTACCGGCGCAAATCAGCGCAATGATCACCGGGCCTATTTCTCTTATAATAGATATTGCCACCATGCTTGGAACAAAACTTTCTGCGCCAAAGGTTTTAAGCGTAGGTTCCGACTGCAGCGTCAACACAAATCCCAGGATAAAACCAGTAATGGCAATAAGTGAAAAAGATTTGTATCCTACAATGAAGCATTGGCGGATCAATTCATTGAATTCAAAACCCCGCCTGAAAATATTCTTGAAAAAACTACCCGTAAAACTAACCTGGTAGCCAATTTCTTCAAATGTCTTCTTCAATTTGCCTGCCATAGTATTTTGCCTTTAAGTATGAATGCATCGGTCTCACTTCATATAGTATTGACCTGATGTATGGTAAGTGGATATTAAAATCCCTGCGCCGCAAGTTTTAATAATGAGGTTTCCTTTGAAATTATCCGGAGTGTAAGGACCGTGGGAAATAAGATAGACTGATTATTGATCAGTAAGCCGGAGAGATGCGAAAGTGAATAACTGATCCGCAAAGATGCACTATTTCAGGCACGCAGATGTTACACAATTATTTTAAACTGTTATACAATTTACTGTTTTCACAGATGTATAAGCAGTTTAAGCTTTAATACACAGAGTAAAAGTCAATTCAGAAAGACCGGTTGTTATGATCCTGATTTGAAGAAATCCCGTACGGTGGCGATGGCCTGGTTATCGGTTAACTGTCCGGAACTGTCGATCGTCAGTTTTTTATTATTGAATTGCACTTGCGTCTGCAGGTGGCGCTGCAATTGCTCCTGCGATTGTCCGGGCCCGAAAATCAGGATCTCATCATAAGGCAGCAATAAAGCAGTCAGCGATTTGAAATATTTGAGATCATCGGACTGTTTTGCTTTGTTCATTGTGTGTTCACTGCCGCCGCTATGCTTCTCTCTCCCTTTTATAGTATCAAGTATGCTATATGATCCACTTTCTTTGTTGTCTTGCGCAATGATCATCGCTTTTGCACTGTCTAACCAAATTCCCGCCAATTTTTTCTGCTGATGTTCTGACATATATATTTGTTTCTGGCAACCACCTGGCTGCCGGTTCTTTGAAAGGTAGTCTTTATTAAGGGCATTGTGTGTTCCAACATTAGGTATAGGCATTGCACATCACAATTCATTTGTATTTTTGTAGTTGTAATTGTTAACAGTGCAGGCTAAATTCTGTTAAACCATGAAAAGTCTTTATCTCGTTCTGATGTTATTCATCGCAACAAATTGCCTTGGCCAGGTTGACCGCAAAGTGTCTGCCTTCTTATCGCTTCAGGCTAACAAAACCATTTATGACCGCACAAGAACCAATAATTCAGCCGGTATCGGGCTGGGTCTGCAGGTCCAGGTAAACTCAGGCACGCAGGTGAAGCCGGTAATAGAGCTTAATGGCGACCTGTTTGGCGGAACGAAAGAATTATATATTGATGACAGTGGAGCGCCGGTAGATTCAAAAGAAGATGTTGTGGGAGTTTATGCCGGGCCCTTGCTGCAGGCATCGGAACGGTTGTTTTTCTCTGCCACCCTGGGAACCAGCATTTATAATAGCAAGGCGCATTTTGGAATACGGCCTTCGATCGGCATCTATCCTTCCAAAAGCAAAAAATGGATGGCCAAAGCCAGTTTTACCAACATCTTCCAGCGCGATGCAATTAGTAACCAGGGCTTCGGGTATCTAAGCCTGGCTGTTGGGATCAAACTGTTCTAAGCGTAGTTGGAGCATAGGCTTTGTATTCATTGTTTATATGCAACAAACAATTGTTCTTCAAATAGGGTGAAAAAACGGGTGCTTAGTTGTAGGGGGTATAGTAAGTTTAGCCGCGTAAAACATTTTTTCATGAACTTACTGTCATCCCAAACCCCATAACAAGCACTCAAAGAGCCAGCAACCGGGGCGAGGATCGGGAGGAACAACGATTCTATTATAGATCCCTCACACCGGACGTTACTCTTCAATTTAGGTTATGACGAAAATGTTGAATTAAAAGAAAGAATTCTAATTACAAGCAGAGACAGGTAAGAAATGTACAAATTCTAAATTTAGTGATGCGTTATCACTAATAATAGCAAATTATGACGATAGAATCTTTACAACCCTATTTTGCATTGATAAATGCAGTTGTAAGCTTGGCTGTACTTGGAATTGTCTTTAAACTTATCAAAACTCATAGAGAAACGATTAATGAAAGAATCAATGCTTTAAAAGATAGGCTTGAGGGATCGAAAGAGGATTCCGAGAGGAAGGATAAGTGGTTTACAATCGAAAAAGAACATTTGGAAAAAGAAAAAAAGGCAAAAGAGGGAGAACTTTTAAAATTACAAGTACAATTAGATGAAATTTTGAAGAAAGAGGGTCTGACTTTTCAAAATTTGGCACTAGGCCAATCGCTTCAACAGAGTACTAATGAAGTAAGAGCTTTAATTGAAGAACTAACGGTGAAAATGACGGCCAAGTTAGAATTAATTGTTAAAGACAAATCTCAGAATGACTTTATTGTTTCGGAGTCTCAGTTAACTATAGCCAAGGCCCAGATGGCAAAAGGAAATTTTGATGCTGCGGCTCAAAGCTTTGATGAATATACAATGCATACCCACAAGCAAGACTCTTGGGAAGTTTATTTTTCTAAAGGAGTAAACCTGGCAAACTTGCGGCAAGGCAGAGAATCTAACCTGAATAGCGTAAAAGCATACAATGATGCTATTAATAGCCTGCCTGATGATGTTGATGGAAATGTTAAGGCAAGACTTTTCGGCTACCGTGGTGCGATACTTAAAAGACTTAATAGATTTGATGAAGCAATATCAGATTTAACGCTTGCACTTGGATATGCAACTGGCGGCTATGAGATAGATGACATTCATTATAACCTTGCATGCGTATATGCGTTGCAAGGGCAAAAGGAAAAAATGCTACTTTATATACGTAAACTCAAAACTGCTCAAAAGCTTCACGCAGTTCAGTATCATCTTAGGGATTATTTCAAAAAGTTTTCTTCAGACAAAGAACTTATAGACTTATTAAGTACAAAAATAACTATTTGAATACAGAAGTAATAACTAAGGCGCTGTTGAAGAACCGCTTAATTGTAGAACTCGCACGGCTTTGACCATGTATTAATTCCGATAATTAATTTATCGGTCCTTAATGGCACAAGAAGCTTTCGCAGTTGACCATAGTCAGCAAGATGTTGAATACCTAAATCAGTAATCTTTTCTTTTAAAGCTATAAATTCCGGGATTTCTTTAACTGCAGTGAACATAGTTTCCCGCAATGTCCGTAGTTCACCGAAATCATCTTTTTTGGGTAAGAGAATTTGCCCGTCTGTTTTAAGGGTTATCTCATCCCCAAATTGTTTAATAAGTTCCTTATCCGTCAAAAAGGTAAAAATATAACAAGGGTAATCAGTGCAGTCTATAAAGAACGTGCAGCGATATGCTTTGGATCTGAAGGTGAACTGAATTTCTGTGTCCATAACTTTGGGGTTTTGAGGCGGAGATTTAACTTTCGTAACCACTTTTGATGATAGTCGAAATCATTTTAAACTGCTTATCGGCATTGAAGTTATGAGATGCATGAGCAGGGATAATGATCCCTTCTCCTAATCCTAATTTGTATTTTACATCTTTAATAATAATGTTCGCGGTCCCGTCAATTATCTGTATAAATGTGTCGAATGGAGAAGTCTTTTCAGCCATTTCTTCCCCGGCGTCAAATGAGAAAACAGTTATATTTCCAGTTGTTTTTTTAATGATGGTTTTACTTAACACGGCCTGGGGTACATATTGTATGATTTCGATGATGATGTGTGGTTTTGATTTCTCTAATTCCGATTTATCTGGTGTATTGCTCATTCTGACATTTTGTTCTTCTTGTGCATTAAAATTAATTCAATTCATACGGCTAAGTGTTACACAATTTGACGTGAATGTTGCATGATTTACTGATTTCTGCCCGAAACAATAAGAAGGAAGTTCAAAGGTTTTCAAGCGCAGTCAGCCTTTTATGTTTCATCTTCTTAAAAAAGGAAGGAGTAAGCCCGGTAATCCGCTTGAATTGGTTGGATAAATGCGCCACACTGCTGTAATGAAGCTTGTGTGCAATTTCAGTGAGAGTAAGTTCATTATAAATAAGCAACTCCTTGGCGCGTTCAATTTTATGCAGGATAATATAATGCTCGATGGTGGTGCCTTTTACTTCAGAAAAAAGATTGGAGAGATAGGTGTAATTATAGTTCAGCTTTTCACTCAGGTAATCGGAGAAATTAAGGCTGGGCGGTTCATCATTATCGTTATAATGGATCATTTCAACAATGATGTTCTTTATTTTTTCGATAAGAGCGCTTTTTTTGTCTCCCATAAGTTCAAGTCCGAACTTCAGCAGGGAGTTTTTAAGTTGCTCAATTTTTTTGTCGGACAGCTCTTCGCGGATCTCCACCTCTCCTAACTCCACTGTAGTAAGGTGAAGTCCCATGTTTTCCAACTCAGACTTCACTATCATTTTGCACCGAAGGCTTACCATATTCTTGATCAGAGGTCGCATTTTGTAGCAGCGTGCAGCCCAAAAACCGGGTTACACGCCATGAAGGTATGCTTATGCCGGCCATTCTCAAGGTGGCATTGCAAATCAGCACCAGACAAGTACTTTATAACCTGGGCAAAAACCCCGGGTTATCACAGGAAATACTCACCAAACAGCGTTGTAATCGGATCGGGAACTTGCTTATATTTAAGTACTGGCGATGTATGTGAATCTTTTTATACGCCCTGGTACTAATCATGAAATACGAGATACTTAACCTGCTTGATATTTTAGGGACTATCGCCTTTACCATCTCAGGTGTATTTGCAGCCATGCAAAAGCGCCTTGACATATTCGGGATACTGGTGATAGCATTTATTACAGCGCTTGGCGGCGGTACATTGCGTGATGTAATGATCGGCGACCTTCCGGTTGCATGGATCCGCGATATCCGTTACCCGCTTATCATCACGGTAAGTGCCGTGGCTGCAATTGTTTTTAACAGGGTCCTGCAAAACTGGCAACGAACGCTGTTGGTCTTCGATGCAATGGGCTTAGGTTTTTTTACCATTGTTGGTTTGGAAAAAGGTATTGCGCACAACCTTCATCCCGGCATCAGCATTGCACTCGGCACCATCACCGGCTGTTTTGGCGGCGTAATACGCGACGTGATACTAAGGAACATTCCGCTTATTTTTCAAAAAGAAATATATGCTACAGCATGCATTGTTGGCGGCTGCAGTTATTTTTTACTTCAGAAAATATCAATGGACAGAGGCTGGATCGAAGTGTTCTGCATCAGCCTTATTTTTCTCATCCGTATATTGTCTGTATGGTTTGGGT
>JBAVMD010000941.1:0-1821 GCA_049689695.1 Chitinophagaceae bacterium
TTGCTACCACCTTTGAAAGTGGCGTATTGTCAAAAATGATCCGGCGTGTTTGCCATGCATTGAAATTAGGATCTGTATTAATTTCTTTATCAAGCTGACCATTTCTCAACAGGGCTCTTTCATTGGCCATCACGATCATTTTGTTGCTGGTATCTGAAGCTCCGCCAAATTCCACCCTGCCGGTCTTTACTACCAACTCAACGTGGTTGTTCTTTGTATTCACTAAAAAACTGGTTCCGAGAACCGCCACTTTTGCGTCTGCAGCTATTATTGAAAAGGGCTTGGACTCATCGCGTGCAATGTCAAAAAAAGCTTCGCCTTTAAGCGTTACGTTCCTTTCATTTTTACCAAACGATGTTGGGTACTGAAGCTCAGCGCCCCCGCGCAGGTAAACGATACTGCCATCCTCCAATCTTATTTCATTCACCCCTTCAGAAGCAACTACAGTCTGCATGACTACATGATCTGTATTGAGCCACCATAATCCCGCTAACAATATAATGGCAGCGGCTGCTGCTATCGCAACCATTCTTCTGATCAAACCTTTCCTTGTAACCTGTTGTGCGCCTGACTGTATTCTTGCATCTACGGCCTGCCAGGCTTTTTGCGTATCAAAGACAATGGCAGTTTCTTCACCGGAAGCATTCCATAGCTTTTCAAGCAGGTTGAACTCAGCGCGGTTGTCTTCGCTTTGTTCCACCCACGACCTTACCAGCTGTTCTTCTTCAGATGTAGCATGACCGCTGAAGTACTTTGCAAGGATGTCGTGAATGTTCTGCTGCATGTGTGTTAGTTACGGGGTATGGGTTGTGAGTTATGAGTTGTGAGTCACGAGTTGTGAGTCACGAGTTACGGCTTAACCCGTAACCCATAACCCGTAACTGTTTCTACCTCTTCATAAAAATACGCTGCACATAACGTGCATTTGAGCCTGGTTCTCTGTCTTCGGCATAAAGATCGAACTTAGTCTCTGTAAGCGTTGCGATCTTCCATACTTCCATTTCTATGCGGATGGTGCTGTCGTTCAGTATCTCATAATCGCTTTCTTCGTCATAATTCAAAGCTGAATAGCTATGCGATGTGTTATCGTTGCGAAAGATGACGGAGTCAGCCGGTGTGCCGGTATAATCTTCCCTGAACAAAAGAGTATTAGAGCCGTCATATTCCTCTTCCAAAGCGTGATCCAGCATCCATTTGCCAAGCACCATGGATTTTGCTTTTTCGATGAAAGACGGGGCCGGATCTTTCTGGCACGACATCATTACAAGGGTTCCTGCACATACAATTAAAAGAAGCATTCTTTTCATACATTTTCTTTTTTGGTTTACGATTTTCTTTTGCTACAATTAAAAGACGCATCGTTCAACCAAACCCCTATGCTTATTTTAATTTTTTTTCAGATGGCGTATATCAACGCAGAGCATACATCCAGGTATGCCAGCAGCAGCACAAAGGAAATATTGTTGCGGCGGGCGTAATCCCTCATGATCTTCAATGCTTTACCCATCTGGTTCTCCACCGTTTTTATAGAAATGCCTAGTTCCTCAGCAATCTGCTGGTAAGTGAGTTTTCCAAACCGGCTCAGCCTGAATACTGCAAGGCATTGGGGTGGAAGCAGGGAAAGCGCTTTTTCAACTACGGCGGCCATGTCCTGTGTGGGCCCGCCGGTTGACGCAGGTTCCGGCGTTTCGGCAACGCTCAGCATGTTTACATCATCAGGCTCTACAAATACTTTGCCTGCCTGTTTGCGTAAAAAAGAAATGCAGCTGTTGCGTGTGGCTGTAAGTAGATAGAATTTGAATTGCGGACTTTCAATAACAG
>JBAVMD010000942.1:0-4344 GCA_049689695.1 Chitinophagaceae bacterium
GGATCAACACCAACCTCCTTTAGTATGATCATCGCTCCTCCGCGCTGTACAATACCAAAGAAAATATCATCTTCACTGGGTCCTTGAAACGTGATGTCGAACCCAAGAAGGTCGCGATAAAATTTCAGTGCTGCCGGAACATTCTTTACTATGAAGAATGGCGCAATGCCGGTGATCTCTGTTTTATTCAATGATAGTTTTTTTAGTACAGTGATTATTGCTCCAGGATGGTTTTCAAAGTTACCAGGCTGCTATCCATATCTTTCGCAAAGTTTCTTTCGGCCATTGGTATCAATAGGTTCAAAGGATATTTCAAATTGCCGGCATTGCTCAGGTATACTTTGGTTTGATTATCAGATAAAGATTCCATCTCCATAATTATAGAGGCAGTTGCCGACATTGGTTTTACAAAGCGAATTTCTGTTTCAACTCTTTTTCCTTCAATGATGTTCTTAATTTCCTTTTGACCTTCACCGGCCTTTTTATTTCCGCTCCAGGCATAGATATATCCAACTGTTCCGTCGGTGCCTATGAATTCTTCTTTCCTGCCTGGATCAGTCCTTGCCCATTTATTGAACTTCTCCTGGTTTTTGATAAGCTTTAAAAAGTCGAATACTTTTTGCCGGGGAGCATCGATGATAATTTCGCGAATAACAAAATGTTCCCGCTTCATGAAAAGCGCAATGATCAACAGCAAGGCAATGATGCCTGCCAGTACAAGGAGAATGGTAAATAAAATATTCAATTTGTATTGCTTTATAAATTGTTAGAGACGGGTATTTTGTTTTGGATTGTAAAGTAAAAGTATGTTAGTCGCCTGAAAGTATACCGCGCTGATTCCAAAATGGAGGCCATTTCATATTTATGGCGAATCAGCTTTTACAATTCGTACATCAATAAAATTTTTTGACTATAAAAAATTTGAAAATCAAGGGTCAGAAACCGCAAATTCCGGAATAGTATTTGGTTGGAAAGATGGCATAAATAATAATACTTATTATAAGCTTTTATTTAGCGGCGAAGATATAACACTCGAGGAAATTGGTTCGGATGGACAAGACGATTACAATGACTTTAGACAATTGGCGAGAAGTGTTCCTTTTAAAATAGAAGAGGACCGCTTATATCAGATACTAATTTCAATTACTCAAAGAAATATTAATGTGTTCATTGATGAAAAAATGATTTACTCTGCTCCGTCTCCAAGAAGTCTAAAGGGACGAGTTGGAATTCGACCTTGGCGGGCAAAAGTAGAGTGTGACTATTTTGAAATAACTTCAAAACACGTGTAACACTTAATACTTTCAGAATTACACTGGACGGTAATATCCCTTATGATATACCGGCCAATCTGGCAGTGTACAGACAAGCCTTATAATAGCTGGGAAATATACCGTCGACGAGATGTCGACGAGATGTCGACGAGACTCCGATATAGCGACATTTTTGCAGTTTGTATATACTCCTCAAACTTTCTCCATTATTATTTACCTGTCCAACAAAGGAATGCGGGTTCCAGCAATTCTAAAAATAAAAAGACCCCCAAAAATGGGGGCCAGTTCAATATGTGCCCGCGACTGGATTTATGTCGAACCAATTTCTAGAGGATTTAGATTTAATCTACAATCTTAGGAACTTTCATAGCGAAGCAAAAACCCCCTTTAGCGGGCTGTAGGTTACAACTTCCGAATCTGTTTATCAGTGATTTGCGAAGAATTACAGACTTTATTGAAAGGGTCCAAAGGTTATTGATTCAGAAGGATAGCATTGAGATAAGTAGTTACTGGAAGTTTGATTGACGCGTTGCGCAATATTTGTTTCGCAACGGATTTTTAATGAAAATCAATAAGTTAGCGTTTTTGCTATTGCGTGTAATTGCGTATATCTTTAGTGTTGCCTGCAATGCGAATTGACCACAACTAACATTATCATATGGTAGTAACAGAAATAAAAAATGCTGTGGTTGACACAGTCGAGTTTTTAATACCACCTTTTATTAAACTCATAATAGCATTAATAGTGGCTAATTATGTAACTTCTGGAATTGTCACTCAGAAGTTAAATGCTTCACTTACGACATATTTAAAATCCTTGAACGTCGCTCAAATAAAAACATTTATTGACAGCCTTTACTTTACAAGCATTGTCCCAATTCTTGCAATTCTTTTGCTAATCCTAATTGCTTATTCAATAAATAGGATTTCGAGCTTTTTAGGTTTGTTAGTTCCAATTACTTATCGTTCGACAACGATAATTCGCAACCCTTACTATATGAAAGAAATTTGGAAATATTTTCCTCAAGTTCAAACCCTTTATGAGTTGCGACTTAAAGTAACCCACCTTCTATCATTAGCTAAAACTTCAAATACAAGTTTGCCTTTTGAACAAATAAAATGGCAGGAAGAAAGGAGACAGAAAAAATTTAGAACATTGAATTTTTTAAACTTTCTCTTGCTTTGGGCTGTTGGCAACTACATCATTACTCACAAATATTTTCTACCAACATTAAGTTCACATGAACTTCGTGTGACAGTCCTAATAATTTTACTACTTATCGTTGTTATGTACTTTCAAGTAGTTCAAAATGAACTTGACATCGAGGCAAGTGAGTTAATGATAGTTGACAGCTTTTTACGAAATGCTCCAGAATACAAAAAATCTGTTGATTTAAAGGAGTTGGAGCAAATTCAGAAACTAATAAACGTAGAAAAATATTACAACAAAAGGTGGTGGTCTTTATCAATAGGTTATCGTTTAGACTGGCTAAAAATGTATAGGTATTATCGACCTCCATTCTATTGGGCATACATAAAGTGGAAAGACAGGAAGACAATCAGACAATCGAGATTACCTATTGACAAATAGCACTGCAGGCAACAAGGGTATTTGCAATAGCAGGGCGTGACATTGTCAGCTTCAGCTTCGGTTCGCTGTTGTGCCGCAGTTCCGGGCTGGACTTTATCTATTTGGCTGTAGACCCTATGTTGTACATTAGTTTTTCAAATCGGCATTTGTTTCGGCGGAAGCCCCTGCCATCGCAAATACCTATTCGTTATACGCAACTCTTGGCGACACAGCAACTTCAAACGGATTGCAAGAAATGAACGACCCAAAACTGACAACTAACGAATGGGGATGCTGAAAACCAAATAGAGTAAGCAACATTCTTAAATAAACAAACAATGGGACAACTTCACAAACAAAGAACTTACATTTTAATTGCTTCGGCACTTGGAATAGTTACTCTTTTTTTACCTTGGCTTTATGACCCAAATAGCTCTGATAAAATTACAGGTATTGGGGGTCCAATTGGGTTAATATTCTTGGCTGCTTTTGTGCTTATTGCTATTTTAACTTACGTAGTTGGCACAAGAACATTAAGGATGGGTAAACCATTATTAGCTTTGATAACAATATTGTCGCTTGCAATAACTGTTATTGGTGTATATGATTTGTATTTTCTCGAAAGTGGACGCAACAAAGGTGATATTATTTTTAATATTGGTATAGGTTCCTATCTCTTCCCATTATCCGGGTTATTAATAACAATATTTTGCTGGACAATAACGCCCCCAAAGCCTTGATAGCTAAAAACTTTAATAACAAGACAATCATTCAAAATAGTTGTCTTCGCGGACAGAGTAGAGTATGCGTATAACAATTGGCTTGGCAATAGCAGGGCTGACGTGCATTTCCTCACCTTTTGACCTGCTATCATCTGTAGTTCCGGCTACAGTTCTATACTCAACTTTTTATTCTTAATGTCAACTTTAGTATTCAATCGCCTGACGCTCCATGCTGGACTTTATAAAATATCCTGTCATCGCCAAGCCCCGCCACGTTAGCTGCCATCTTGCAAAACAGTATGAGTGATCCAAGCGAAAAACATCAAGAATTATTTTCTAATCCTGAATTATTTACAAACAAAACGAGGTAATTGCGAACAATTACCTCGTCAACTGAATCAGTGCCCGGAACAGGAATCGAACCTGCACTTTCTTGCGAAAACCAGATTTTGAGTCTGACGCGTCTACCAATTCCGCCATCCGGGCCTGAGGTAGAAGTTACGGGCGGCAATATTAAGCAATCCGGCTGTTTTGTCCAAAAGGATGAGTGATTTTATTGAAATGAACTATTTGCAGCAACTCTTGCGGGGAATGAGTAGTCTGCCGAGGGCTTTTAATAACTGGCTTAGGAAAGTCATGATGCAAAGATCGGGTGGGATGGGTTCTGCTAAAGAGAATTGTGATTTTTTTATCTGTCGGTTTTTAAATTTCTCAGTGTCATCCCGAACCTCGCAGCAAGAACACACAGAGCTAACGACCGGGGTGAGGGATCGAGAGC
>JBAVMD010000943.1:0-5691 GCA_049689695.1 Chitinophagaceae bacterium
TCCTTCGTCTGAGCTGCTGCCCCAGTTGCCCCAGGTTGATCTTCCCAGGTTGGTATGCGTTTCTTCCAGTATGGATTCAGTATTGAATTTATTGGAAGCTATCCACAGGTCTGCAAAATTGCTTACCAGTTTGTAACCATAAGTGCTTGTTCCGCCGGGTGTGCCGTTTACTTCTGCAAATTGTGCAGCAGCTTCGGTGTTCTTCTTTTCATACAAATAAACCTTGCCCAGCAATGCTTTTGCTGCACCTTTAGAAAAGCGGCCCAGCTCTGATCCGGGAATGTTTGCAGGAAGAACGGCAATAGCCTCTGTAAGGTCTTTTTCTATCTGCGCATATACTTCTTCCGGCTTAGCCTGTGTAACATCATAAATATTAGTAGCTGTAAGCGGTTGTAACAAAAGCGGAACGTTCCTGAACATTCTTACGAGGTTGAAATAATAATATCCTCTCAACGCTTTTGCTTCTGCGCCAAACCTTGCTTTTAAATTATCATCCATAGGTACGGCCGGCAATTTTGACAATAAAACATTCGCTCTGAAAATGCCCTGGTAATGATCATTCCAATAGCTGCCCGCCATTGAGTTGGGCGTTATAGTATAATTGGAAAAAACCTGCAGCTGATTACCATCAGTAGGTCCGCCGCCTCCGGCGAAATGATCGTCTGATCCTGCATTGATCAGCGCGAGCATGTTCTCAAAACCACCTGAGTTCTTGCGCATGATGTCGTACGTGGCAACAAGCGCTGCAAAAGCCTGGTCTTTGTCTGCATAATAGTTATCAGAAAGGAACTGGCCTTTCGGCTCCAGGTCAACAAACTTTTTACTACACGCAAACAATCCGAGTATGATTGCTGTGATTGCGATGTAATAGATTTTTATATGTTTCATAATCTTTTATTTAGAGGTAACTAAAATTGTACTTGTATTCCACCGATGATTGAGCGCGCCTGCGGGTAAACACCTCTGTCAACACCCATCACCTGGCCGCCAATTTCAGGATCGTACCCGGTGTAACCAGTTATAGTAAACAGGTTTTCTGCTGTCAGGTACACTCTTACACGGCTCGCGCCGATCCTGTTGATCAACCTGGTTGGAATGGAATAACCTAACTGAACCAGTTTCATTCTTGCATAGTCACCTTTTTCCAGGTAAAAGTCAGACATTTTGCTGTAGTTACCATTGGGATCTGATGCTGTAAGGCGTGGTTGTTCGTCGGTAGTACCATCGCCTGTCCAGCGGCCCAATACCTTGGTCTGGAAATTACCATTGCCCATGTCCAGCCTGCGCAATCCCTGGAATATCTTGCTGCCTGCTGTACCCTGCAGAAACACCATCATATCAAAACCTTTATACTCCAGGTTCAGCGTAAGTCCGAAAGTATATTTCGGGAAGCTGGTGCCGAGGAAAGTTTTGTCGAGGTTGTCGCTGGTAATTTTTCCATCGCCGTTGAGATCAAGCCAGCGGAAATCGCCGGGCCTTGCATTCGGCTGGATCAGGTTGCCATTTTTATCTTTATGCGCATCGATCTCTGCCTGGTTCTGGAAAATACCATCTGATTTATAACCGAAGAAAGCATTATAAGGTTGCCCAACCTGTGTGCGGGTAATAGACCCCATTGTCTGGAAGCCTGCGTCACCACCTATGAAATTTGTATCTGCAGCTACATAAGTAACATTGTTCTTAAGATAAGCAACATTACCGTTAGCAGAGAAATTGAACTGTCCGAAAGTTTTGCGGTAGCTCAGTTCCAGTTCCACACCGGTGTTTTCCATGGTTGCAACGTTGCCGGCAGGCAGGTCAGATACACCAACATATCCGGGGATGTTGATAGGACGAAGAATGCCGCTGGTCCTTTTCTTGTAAACATCAAAGTTTACAGTGAGGGTGTTCAGCAACATTGCTTCAAAACCAATGTCAGCCTGCGAAGTTTCTTCCCAATGCAGGTCTGGATTGTCCAGTGATAGAGGTGCATAACCTGTAATGATGGATTGCGTAGGATAGCCAAGCGTGTAGTTATAGCCGCCTGAAATAATGGAAAGGTAACCGAACGGTATGATGATGGCATCGTTACCGGTTACGCCGTAATTACCTCTGATCTTTAAACGGCTTACGATCTTGTTGTCTTTCCAGAAACCCTCGTTAGATACATTCCATCCTGCAGAAATGCCGGGGAAGGTGCCATATTTTTTGTTCAAACCAAACCTGCTGCCACCATCGCGACGGATGATGCCGGTGAGCAGGTATTTATCGTTATAGTTATAATTCACACGCGCAAACAGCGAAGACAATTTGTGCTCGATAAAATCATTCGTGCCGGATTCCCTGTCTGATTGCGGAACATTGAACCTGAACGAAGCGTCACGATAATTGTTGATGGGCAGGTTATAAATGGTATTGGAAGATGAACCACCGATGTTCTCAACATAAGCGCCCTGGCCTAATAACACGGTCACGTCGTGGTTGCCCACGATCTTATTATAGGTAATGGTATTCTCTACGTTCCAGTTAAGGCTGTTGTTATTGCTTTTATTATAACTGTTGCGTATGATATTATTTACTGTTGGACTGAGGTAGAAGATAGGAGTGAAGCCCTGGCCGCCATAGTAAGCCAGTTTTCCGCCCACTGAAGACCTCAGTTTAAAGCTGCCGATATTACCAGCAGGTATGGCAGCTTCCAGGAAAGCATTTCCTACAAAATCATCTGACCAGCCAAAACCGCCCAGCCTTGTCTGGATGTAGGCAAGCGGGTTGGTCATTTCCTGTCCCACCCTTGTAGAAATACCGTAAGGATTTCCGTTAGCATCGCGCACGATACCATTATTGAGGTAAAGACCTGAGCCGGCCACTGCGGGATCAGTGATCACCAGCGGAGTGATTGGGTCCAGGTTAATGGCAGAGCTCAACGGGCCGCCAAACTCACTGTTGGTATTACCAAGGCCCACGCTTTTCTGGCGCGAATAACCGAGGGTTTGTCCGAAAGTGAAAATTTTGGAGATCTTATGGTTTGAGTTCAGCCGCAGGTTCTTCCTGGTATAATTAGAGATATCAGTAGCAACAATACCTTGCTGGTCCTGGATGCCGGCAGAGAAATAGAAAGTAGATTTTTCATTGCCACCGCTCAGGCTTATTTCGTGTGAATAGCGATGGGCGCTGTTATTAAAGATAGCGTCCTGCCAGTCTGTGCCTGCACCAAATGAATTGGGATCAGCAAAAACCAGGTTGCCGCCATCGTTTACAGACCTTTCATTCATCACCGCAGCATACTGGCTGGCATTGAGCAGGTCAAGCTTCCTGGCGGGAGCCGAGCTGCCGTAAAAGCCATTATAAGAAACGGTGAATTTGCCTGATCTTCCTTTTTTAGTGGTTACCAGGATTACGCCGGTAGCGGCGCGGGTACCGTAAATGGCAGCGGAAGCTGCGTCTTTCAATACCTCTATGGATTCAATATCGCTTTGATTGATGTAGCCGATACCGCCCTGGTCAACCACCACACCATCAACCACCCAAAGCGGGTTGTTGCCTCCATCGCCAAAGGTGGTAGTGCCCCTTACGCGGATGGTGGAAGGAGAGCCGGGCTGACCGCTGTTCTGAGCGATGGTTACGCCGGAAACCCTTCCCTGCAAAGCCTGTTCTATGCGGTTGCTGGGAACATTTTCCAGGTCCCTTGCTTTAATGCTGGAGATAGCGCCGGTAACAACACTTCTTTTCTGAGTGCCGTAACCAACAACCACTACTTCGTTCATTGAATTGGGCAGGGGGTCCAGTTCAATATTAATAGTGGTAGCATTGGCGCTTACAGGAACTTCCTGCTGGGCCATACCGATAAAGGACACTGTAAGAACAGATCCTGCCGGTGCGCCGATTGTGAAATTACCATTAGCGTCTGTCTGGGTAGCGGTACCTGTGCCTTTTATGGCAACGGTGGCTTTAGACAGCGCTTCGCCGCTTGATCTGTTGGTGACTTTGCCCGAAACATTCACGGTTTGAGCAAAGACCTGTAAGCAAAAGAGTTGGGAAACGAGTAAGCAGCAAAATAGCAAAGCAGTTTTACACTTCATAAGCAAGCCGTAATTTAAGTAAGTGAAGAAATAACCTTGAATAGACTTGCTAAAGTTAGATTTTGCTGCTTCGGAAAACTAATCTACCTCCACATCATTACCCCATCAATTTCCCCAATATGCAGGATAAGTGGGGGTTTCGGCCATATCATTACCCTATCAATAGGGCTACCGGCGAAATTTTGGTAAATGTGTTCGAAATACTATTACGCTGCAATTAGGTACATCGATCCAAATTGTAAAAACGCCAATCTCTGGAAAAAAATCCTTGGATTGAATTCACCATAGGCTATCTTTTCCAGATAAGGTGGTATATTGTATATATCATTTTGTTTGTATGTCGCGGCACTTAAAATGACACACCCCTATAAACAAATACCCGTTCTGGCTCTGGCGTTAATTGCCACCATCACTCTTTATGCAAAACCCAGGACCGTACAATTAAACCAGGAATTAAAAAACGCAAAGTTCATCGGTCTTGTAACAGTTGACGGTTACGACGGCAAAGGCAATATTTTATTTCATTCCATAGAATATAAGGATACTATTTACGCTGCAATTGCTAATTACTATGGCCCGGACGGGTTCAGGCTTCCTGGCAATGACCCCGACAATTGGACAGGGAACTGGCCTTTTCAAAGGGAAACAGTGCTGATAGTAGTGGATTCCCTCAACAAAGTTTCACTTTTTGCGAAGAAAATCAGAAACGACTACAGGTTTTGGTCGCCCCATTTTACCGGAAGCATAGCTTTGTTCAGATTTTCAGGTGCAGCCAGAAAACTGGATGGCGGTAAAGGCCTGGAAAACGATGAGGAATCAGGTTCGTGTTGGGACGGTTGCCTTTTACCTATCAAAGAATTATTATTTGAAAGTAAAGAGTGGTTTCGTTGGACCGGCATGGCATTAACGGCGTCGGGTCGGGCCGCATTTGCTTTTGATTTTGCACATTCTGCTTTCTTCCATCTCGAAGGACTTGAACAATGGGACAAAAAATATGAAGGCCGGCGAATCACCATAATAGGAAATCTTGTAAGTGAAAACCATACAAACACTTTTAAGAATTGGAAAATTGTAGCCTGTGAGTGCGACCCGCTTCCTAAGCTGGGAAACGTACAAACTGCTTCTGAAATAATAAAAAGCTTGCGCCCTTTTAATTATGAAAATTAAGGGGCAAGCATAGCCAATGATAAACTACCATCCATACAAATCAGTTTTTGTTCTGATAACTCTTGCGCTTATTTGTTTCAGTGCGAGGCCGGGATTAGCACAGGAGGGTAGAGAAGGGCGAAGCACTGCTTTTATGGACTTTCCTCCTACAGGCATTAATGTTGTTAAGTTTTTCTATACCGGAACCGCCGAAATATATGAGGGGGAACCTGTATTTTCTTTCGACTTATCATATTCCGGCAGCCCTTTCTACCTGAAGGGTTTAAAAAGGTGGAATAACAAATACCTGGGCAAAAGAATTGCCATATCAGGAAGGCTGGTTGCCGAAGGCTACAGGAACGTTTTTGAGACCTGGATAATTGTAGCCTGCGATTGCGGGGATGACGGCTTAAAAAATGTATCACAAACAATAAAAAGTTTACGCCCCTTGCGCCTGGAATAATAAAAAGTGTGAGCAGTTTTGGGC